>JAZNZG010000039.1:0-4800 GCA_045594825.1 Faecousia sp.
AACAAGGTATTGCAGAAGCCCTGCACCCTGTCCGGGTAACCGTTGAGAAAACACATAATATCAATGGCATGAATGCCCTGATTCATCAGCACACCGCCGTCCATGCGGATCGTACCCTTCCAGGAGCTGGAGGAGTAGTACTCTCTGTCCCGGTGATAACGGATCGTCGTGTTCACGCCGATGGGTTTGCCGATTGTTCCTTTTTCCAAAAGCTCCTTGGCTTCCATGACACCTTCGGAGCACCGATGCTGTGAGATCGGAGCACAGATCTTTCCTGTTCTCTTTTCTGCTTCCAGGATCTGGTCCAGTTCCTCTGCCGTCAATGCCAGGGGCTTTTCCACGATGGCATGCTTGCCTGCATTCAGTGCCGCAATGGTCAATCCGCCGTGGGTGCCGCTGGGCGTGCAGATCGTAACCGCGTCCACATCCGATTCCCAAATTTCCTCCAGAGTGCGGAAGCAGACCGTGTTGGTTTCGGCAGCCTTTTTTTCCGCTGCGGGGGTATAGGCATCATAGAAGCCGTACAACTCCATGCCTTCTACCGCTTTGATGGCCTCGGCATGATAAGCTGAGATCATACCGCAGCCAATAATGCAAATCTTCATGGTTCCTTCCATTGCAAATCTCCTTAAACCGATTCTCCCTCGTTGAGTGTATAATCCAGGAAGATTCGATTGTTCTTCTCCGGATCATCCTTTTTCTCATTTTTGTTTGCAACGATCTCCACCGCACGGCGGGCGATGAGCTCGATGGGCTGAATCACAGAAGTCAGCTTGATAAACATGGTATCAAAGTCATCGATACTGTCAAAGCACACCAGTGCAATATCCTCCGGCACCTGTAAGCCATGGTTTCTCATACTGGAGATCGCACCGTATGCCAGCATGTTGTTATCTGCGATAATGGCATCCGGTCTGTTGCCTGCAAGGATACTGTCCAGTGCGGCTTTGCCGCCGGCAAAGCTATGCTCACCTTCGACGACCCTGTTTTGTCCGTCGAAGCCATGGTCAGACATACAATCCACAAAGCCCTTGACACGGGCAGCGGTGGTGGTATCTATCTGATGGCCGCAGACCATACACAGGTCCTTGTAGTTCTTGGAAAGCACATACTCTGTAAGCATATAGGCAGCCTTGTAGTTATCAATGGAGATGAAGGGCTGCTTGATATTCTCTGAAGGAATACTATCAATAAAAACGATGTTTTCATTTTCGTCGATCTCATCATAAAGAGAATTGATGCAGGACGTGGCAATGATCATTCCGCAAACGTTTTTGCTGGACAGAATCTTAAAGTAGTCCTTTTCATTTTCCAGATTTTCACAGGAATCGCAGTAGATCACCGTATATCCCTTTTGGCGGGCTTCTCTGTCGATCTCCTTCAAAAGCTTTCCGTAGAAAATATTGGTGATATCCGGCATGATCACACCGATCATGGTGGAAGAATTGGTCTTTAATGTCCGGGCAGATTCATTGGGGTAGTACTGTATTCGCTCGGCAGTCTCTTTTACCTTCTCACGCAGCTTTTGGCTGACTCTTCCGGAATCATTCAATGCTTTGGAAACAGTAGATACAGAAATATTCAGTTCTTTTGCAATATCAACAAGTCTGGCCATGAATCGCTCTCCTTAAGTTTTAAGGCGTATCCCTCATTTAATGATGGGCCACTTGGATGTGTACTGATAGCCCATACGGGATACGATATCCCGCTGGCGTTCCGCAAACTGAGGTGCCAGTGCGTCAATATCAACGGTCATCGGCTTCTGATGCCGTACCACAAACTTGCCGTCGATCAAAACGCTGTCTACACTCCGGGACTGGCTTGCATAGATCAGCTGCTGCAGTCTGTCCGCAGGTGTGATCATCTCAGGCCGTTTCAATGTGTGGATAACGATGTCCGCTGCCTTGCCCACTTCCAGGCTGCCACATTCATCAGAGGCTCCCATCGCTCCGGCTCCATTGATCGTTGCCATCTCAAAGGCCTCCGCACAGGAGAAGTACGGATAAATGCCCGTTGCCTCTCTGTGGCCTACACAGCAAAGATACATCTGCTGGAACATATCCAGTCCGTCACACCATACACCGGAATCCGTACCCAGGGCGATCTTTACACCCCGGTCGTACATCTCCTTGAATCTGCCCACTCGCATTGCTCCCAATGCATACCGGAAGGATGCTCCAGGACAGTGTACCACATACGGCTTCCTCTGCTCCAAAATGTCCAGGTCATGATCAGAGGTATGGATCACATGGATCAGCGTCGTACGCTCATCCAAGATTCCCAGGCTGTCGTAGAATTCGATCGGCGTGCAGTTGTGGGTCTTTTTGAACCACTCGATCTCTGACTCATATACGCTGGTATGTATGTGCAGCTGCACATTGTACTTCTGGGCCAGCTCCTTGGCTGCAATCGCCAGCTTAGCCGACGTATGCTCCATGCCCGGCAGACCAACATGGGCTCCCACGGGAGTCTTCCCTGTCCTCTTATACTTGCTCAGCTCATCCTCAAACAGCTCAATGCATTTTTCATAGGGATACTCCATCACCTTCAGCTCCGGCGTGTAGTTGTCGCTGATGCCATGGCTGGTGCAGCCCTTTACGCCTACGATGTTTGCTCCCTTAAACATATCATCATGGAAGCGGGAGCCGCCGGTATCACCGAACATCGTTGTGCCTACCATTGCCATCTCCAAGTTCGCCAGCAGCAGGCTCCAGTATTCCTCTGTTCCGGTAAAATGGTTCGTTATGGGATTCTCGTACTTCTCCCATACCTCATCCACAGTAAACGTATCGGGCACGATGCACCGCATCAAATGCCATGCCACATGCTCATGGGCATCGATCAGTCCGGGATGCACCACGCCGCCTTCGCAGTCATACACTTCTTCTGCCGTATATGCGGCCAGTATGTCGTTCATCTTGCCCACGGCTGCAATCTTACCATCGTTGATGGCGATCGCTCCCTTTTCATAGATCCGCCGCTCTTTGTCTACCGTTATGATGTAACAGTCCTTTAATATCAGGGAAACTTGCTTCTTTTCCATACAGCTGCACTCCCTTGCTCAATATGGGAAAACGTTTTCCCAAACTGCCCAAAAAGTAGGAGCAGATATGCTCCTCAATTGTAGGCAAACGTTTTCCCAAAATCTTTGTATCTATCATACAGCACCGGGGGAATTGTGTCAATATCTAAGCACGCCAAGATTTTCACGCACTTTTTATGAATTTTGCACAGAATCGGTCATCTATACACCAAAGAATCTGTGAACGTACCCCTTCTGTATTTTCAGAAACGTCAGGCTTCAACATAAACTTTTTATAATTTTTAACGAAACGCATTGACGCGGCGGATTTGTTTGAGTACAATAAGAAGCATAAAGCAAGCAGGACAAGAGGAATCTGTCTCCAATGCGACTCACTCCGGCCTGCAGCAGCAAACGCTTTATAATAAAAGAACATAATTTTAATGGAGGAAACTAAAATGGCAGAACATGGTATGATCCGTATTCCCGATCACGAGTATAAGGAAAGAGTCCAGAAGGCCGCACAGCTGATGCGACGGGACGGTCTGGACGTAATGTTCGTCAACTCTACAGAATCCGACTATGCAAACGCCCGTTACTTCACTGGCTACTGGCCTGTTTTTGAACGCAGCGGCTGTGCAATTTCCGCAGCCGGCGATGCCGCACTGCTGGTTGGTCCCGAGAGTGCAGAATTTGGCGGTGACCGCAACAAGCTGGACAAGATCTTCGTGCTCAGAGAGTACCGTGAGAGTGCAAACCCCGAGTATCCCGAGCTGAAGTGCCACACCTTCCATGACGTGTTGAAGGGCATCGGCGTATCCGGCCAGAAGCTGCGTATCGGTGTTGCCAGCTATCTGGATACCTCCGTGGTAATTTTCAACGGCATCCGTGAAGCATTCCCCAATGCAGAGATCGTGGACGCCGGCCATATTATGACTGAGCTTCGCAGCATCAAGTCCGAAGCAGAAATCGCCTGTCTGAAGGAAGGCTACCGCATTGCCGAGCTGGCAACCCAGCAGGTCATCCAGGAGATCCGTCCCGGCATGACCGAGCTGCAGATGGTAGGCGTAGCACAGAGAGTGGTGTATGAGCAGGGTGCAGAATATGAAGGCCTGCCCATGTACGTATTCTCTGAGGCATCTACCCGTCACTGCATTTCCCGTTCCGGTTACCGTAAGTTCAACAAGGGCGACATTGTCCAGCTGAACCTGTCCGCAAAGATCGACGGCTATTCCTCCTCCATCGGCTTCCCCATCGTACTGGGCAAGCTGGAAGGTCACAGAAGAGATGTTGTTCTGTTTGGCTGCCAGGCTCACCACTGGGTAGAAAAGCAGCTGAAGTGCGGCATGGCTGCTTCTGACATTGCAAAGATGACTTATCAATACTATGTAGACAACGGCTTTGGCGAGAACTTCGTTTACGGACCGCTCCATGGCACCGGCCTGTGTGAAGTGGAAGCACCCTGGGTCGAGACCAGCTCCACTTATAACTTCAAGCCCGGCATGTGCTTCCAGATCGACTCCTTCGCAGCCACCAACGAGTTTGGCGTCCGCTGGGAGAAGGGCATCTGCATCCGCGAGAAGGAGATCGAAGTCCTCTGCGGCAGCATCGACAAGCTCTACGAGCTGGACTTCTAAACATATTTCAACGCTCTGTATGCTCCATGGCCCGGTGCATATTGTGTAAGAGTGACCCGGGCAGTTGGAACAGATAAGGAGGTTACCTGTGGATAAGTTGAGACGAAAAATTCGAAAGGCGTGGCGTGCCGTTACCCACAG
>JAZNZG010000040.1:0-18058 GCA_045594825.1 Faecousia sp.
CCGGACATCTGCAATTCTATGTTCTCCTCCCGTATCCTGCTCCAAAAAACAAAACCGCCGTAAGGCGGCTTCTTTTTTGGAGCAGGATACGGGAGTCGAACCCGCCTTCACGGCTTGGGAAGCCGTTGTATTACCGATATACGAATCCTGCAGTGGGGTCATTATACCAAATACACTTGGAAAATTCAAGTGTTTTTGGGCGAACCCTTAGTCATAGTTTCCAAACAGCTCCACATGCCGGGAGGCACGGCTGCCGGGAGGTGTGGGGGTCATGTAGTCCCCGTACATGTGGGTCAGATAAGCATGGGTATTGCCCACCACCGGCACGCTGATGCCGTCAAAATCAGCGGTGGCCGGCTCCTCGATCCACTGCCGGGGAATGGTCTCCTTGTCCCGCCGGTAGATGCTGTACAGATTCACATAGGCATCAAAATCCTTTCGGGCGGCCTGCCGCTCATTCCACCGGGCAAGGGCCATGGCCATCCGGTCTGTCATAAACAGACCCATCACCTGAGCGATCCGCTTCAGCCTTTTGGGGTCCCGGCCGATCTTCAGGTAATGGACCTTGGTGATCAGCTTGCCGAAGTACCAGATAAATTTGGCCCGCAGACCATCCTTCCAGGTGGGCACCAGGGGCCACAGGTCGATGCAGCACCGACCCTCCCAGCAGATCTTGGAGAACATCCGTGGATAGGGATAACCGGCCTTGGCCTGCACCAGAGTAAAGCCCTCCGGCAGACGGGGCAGCAATGCCTGCTCAAATGCGGCGATCTTGTTGGCGGGGATGCCCACATCCACATCGTCGTCCCAGGGGATAAATCCGCCGTGACGCACCGGGCCCAGGACGCTGCCTGCCAGCAGGCAGTATTCCATGCCGGTATCGGTGCGGAGCTGCTCCAGGCACCGGAGTGCCTCCAGGCACTTTTGCTGATGCAGCTTCAGCTGATCCCACTGCTGGGGCGTAAGGCCGCTGCCTTCAAACCAGGGATCGGTATGTGTCATTTCATTCCCTCCAAATAGTCCAGTATCCGCTCTGTGGCGTGACCGTCACAGGACTTTGTGTAAATTTCCCGGCAGCGGAGAATGTCCTCCCGGTCACCGGCCAGCCAGGCATCGTAAACCTCTTTGATCTTCACATCCAGATTTTCCGCATCCTCCACCATATGCCGGGTGATCTCCCGGTAGGGCAGGAACATGCCCCGGGTGCCCTCATATTGGGCAAGATCCGGTGCGTACAGGATGAAGGGCTTGTCAAAGGCCAGGTAATCCAGCACCGTGGTGGAGTAGTCGGTAATGAGCAGATCCACCACCGGCAGCAGCCGATGGGAGGGGATGGAGCAGTTGGAGCGGTGCAGGGGGTTGGTAGCCACGGCATCGTCGTGGGGGTGGTGCTTGATGAGGACCAGCCAGTCCTCCCCCAACTTTTCCTGGAGCTTTACAAAAGCCTCATTGTCCAGCGTATCCGGAGAGGCGGCCTTGCCCCGGAAGGTGGGAGCCCACAGCAGCACCTTTTTATCATGGGCATGGGGAAATTCCCGGTAAAATTCCTCTTTGCACTGCCCTACCCATTCTTCGTCCCAAAACACATCGGAGCGGCTGACGCCCAAAGATTGCACCACACCCGGCTTTTGCCGCATGGCATCCGTCAAAAGGGGCACAAAGGTGGGGGAGCTGACAGCCACCAGGTCGTAATTTTTGAACACATTTCCCACATAGAAGGCGGGAACATCGTCGGTGGTGGCGTAGCCGATCTTTTTGAAGGGCCCGGAGAAATGGCACAGCTGGACGATCCTGGTTTCCTTGTCCTTTCTGCCGGAGGATGCCGGCACAAAGGTATCGCAGATAAACACATATTTGGCCTGTGCCAGCAGATCCATAAAGGCAACACAATGGCAAAGGCTTTTCCACGCACCCTCATGGGTGTAGTCGTGGAAATGGCAAACCGGCTGGATGCCCCGCTGGGTCACTTTTTTGTACATGTACTCCAGGCTGAAGGGAAGCTGGGTATTGTGGGCATCGGCGAAGACATACAGCTTCTTTTCACCCCGGTGCCGCAGCTTTGCCACCTCATAGGCGATGGGCAGCAGGCAGCTTTGTATCAGCATTTTCGCCACGCTGCGGATATAAAATACGGGTTTTGCCGCCATAAGGGGCACCTCCTGTTCTCATGCCGCAAAAGGCCTCCCACAGGAGGCCTTTCGGTTTATGAAAGCTTGTTTTTGAGTGTTTTGACCGCCCGCAGCAGGGTCGCGTAGGGATACACCTTTTTGAAGTGGTTGTAAGCCTGGGGGTCATCCTTATCGTAAACGAACTGGACATCGGTTTGCTTCATCAGATGCTTCATATCTTCCCGGGTAATGTAGCCGCTGACATACTCGTCGATCATGATCTTCTCGCTGAGGAACTCCAGGCCGTCCCGCTCTGTCTTGCAGTCGGTGTCGATGGGCTTGCCCTTGAGCATATAGTCGGCAAACATACCGGCCATATTCACACCGGCCTTGCAGAAGGCGTAGCCGGAGGCACCGAACCGCATATTCAGCTCCACAAAGTAGATAGTGCCGTCGGCGGTCTGGATCAGGTCGATGTCAAACAGGCCGTCAAAGCCCAGGCCTGCCACAAAGGCGACGCAGTCGTCAATGAGCTTCTGCTGGACAGCACAGGGCAGGGTCTTGCCGGTCATGGCAACGCCGATGTGGCCGTCATGGCCGCCCTTCTCCTGAACGAAGAAGCCGGGTGCTGCCACACCGTTTTTGGTGCTGACGCCCAAAATGGAATATTCCCTGTGGATATCCAGGAAGTCCTCCACCAGCATTTCAATGTGCTTTCTTTGGGAGAACTCTGTCAGAGCCTGTTCCAGCTGCTCCCGGTTCTCACACTTTCTCATACGGCTCTTGGAGCTGTTTTTGCTCACATTGGGCTTCATGAAGCAGGGGTAGGTGACGGATTCCGGGATCTCAAACCGGCCCTTATAGGCCTGGATGACGCAGCTGTGCACCATGGGCAGACCGGCAGCGGTAGCCAGCTCCTTCTGCACGCTCTTGCTCATCATCTGGCTGATCTGTCCGGGGAGATTCTGCACATTGGGCATGATATAGTACTGGCCCAGCTTGGTCATATACTCGTCTGCGATATTGGCCAGCAGGTCATCGCTGGGGATCAGCAGCATCTTGCGGTAGGGGTCAGCGATGCTGATAAGCTTTTTCACGATCCGCTTGGGCTTTCTCCGGGAGACCAGCACATGGAAGGCCTTGATATATTTGCTGTAAGCATCGGGGTACAGGAATCTGGCCAGGCTGCCGAACTGGGGCTTGACCTGGAAGATACGCAGCACCTCCACCTCATAGCCTGCCTGACCCAAGGCACGGGCCATGGTCAGGTTGGAGCAGTAGTTCCGGCCGGCCACCAAAACACGGGGCAGCGGTGCAAAGGGATTCCGCCGATTCTCCTTGCGTACCTGGGGATAACCCAAAATGCTGTGCTTGCATTTACGCAGGAAATTCACCAAAGGCAGCAGGTCGCTGTAAAGGTTCTTTTTAAATTCCTTCAGCCGCTTGACCCATTTTCTCTTGATTTTTTTCAGCTTGTACACGAACTTGGCCCGACGCATCTGCTGATCGAAATACTTGCCGGGGGCGGGGTCGTTGTCGTAGTGCAGCAGGGTAATATCCGCGGCCGCGATGCGGTCCTCCAGCTGCTGCTTGGTCATGAAGCCGTGGATGTGATCCTCCCATGCCACCTTTTCGTACAGGAAGGACTTACCAAAGGTATTGACCTGCTCCTCCTCCGGTTCGTGGCTCAGGCCCAGAGCCCCCTTAACGAACAGGTCCGGCAGGTTTACACCGCTGCGGAAATAGCTGAAGTTGGGGCCGCCGCTGCGGAGGTTGACCTCGTTGAAGTAGATCTTGTCACCCACCACATTCAGCTCCATGTCGAACATGCCCACATACCGGAGCTTTTTCAGCATGGCGATGACCTTGTCATGCAGCTCTCCCAGCTCCTGTGCCGGAACCACCCGGCCGGCCAGGGTCACACCGGTCTCGTGCTTGGCCACATTCCACTTGCGGATGATGGCAGGCAGAATGATCTGCTGATCCAGACACACACCGGAAAAGTCGATCTCGTTGTCGATCTGCAAAAACTCCTGCACCAGCACACCCCGGTCGGGGAAGCGGTCCTTCAGCTTTTTCAGGTGCTTTTCAAGCTGCTGGAGGGTTTCGCACCGGGCCATTTCCTTTTTATAGCCGGTGACGCTCTCCAGGGGCTTAACAAAGCAGGGATAGACCATATCCTCGGGGATCCTAATCTCTCCGGACAGGTCGATGACCCATTCCATAGGTACCCGCAGACCCACCTCACGGGCCAGCCCTGCCTGGAAGACCTTGGACATTCTTTCGGTCATGCAGCCGTCGCCGCCGCCCACGATGGTGGGCATGACATAGTGCTCCTCCAGAATGCTCCGGTTGCGGTCAATGACGGAGGCTGTATAGTCGTCCGTGGGGAACAGCACAGGCCTGCCGTTTGTCTGATCGGCAAATTTTATAATGGCGTTGAGCAGAGGCAGCTCGACCTCCATATCCCCCTCTTTGATGTTTTTGGTTATGACCTCCACATGCTTGCGGACAAAGCGGCTGCAGGCAGCGATCCGGGAAGCACCGGGCTTATAGGAGCTGGCTACCAGGTCCACGGTATAGCCAGCCTCACCCAAAGAGCGGATCACGCTGAGGCCGGTGGAATAATTACGGGACAGGACTACTACCAATTGTTTTGTTTCTTCCATTCCCAATCCTTCTTTACATTAAAATTTGTTTTCCGGAGTTTTAAGTACCGGGTTCGGTACTCAAAGCTGCCGGATCCCGTCACCCATAGCGGAGACGATCCGGTCATAGGTGGATTTGCGGTTTTTCTTTTTCGCAGAGGGATTGAACTGCTGGCTCACAGCAACAGGGGCCCAGCGGCTGTTACCGCAGGTCGTGTAGGTGTAGCAGGGGATATAGTTGTTTTCTGCCAGTACGATGTGTCCGTCGGCAGCTCTTGTCAGACGCAGCCGCATGATCACACAGTCACGGTTTCCCACGATCTGATTCATCACAGACTGGAAGTTACCCACAGAAAATACGCAGGGGACAGACCGGCCATCACCGGTGGTCAAAAGCTCATAACGCTGCACCATGTGGGGGTTGGAGCCGATGATATAGTCCGCACCTGCTTCAGCCACCGCCTGAGCACCGTTTACCTGGTGCTGCACAACATTACGGAAGTTTTTGAAGCCCCAGTGCATATAGACAATCACATATTCGGCACCGGCTTCCCGGCAGGCCGCAATATCCTTTTGGGCCTTTTCCGGGCTAAAAATGTTCAGCAGAGCATCCTTATCCTCCCGGGACCAGCCGGCATCCTTGTTGTTGAAGCCGGTTTCCTGGCAGATGTAGGAAAGGAAACCCACCTTGATACCGTTGATATTGGCAATAAAGAATCTTTGTTCCGCTGCATCCCGGAAAACGCCGGTATGTGCCAGCCGATATTTTTCCACCTGGTCGATGGTTTCCAGCAAAGCCCGCGTGCCGCCGTCACAGTTATGGTTGTTGGCCATAACAACTGCGTCAAAGCCACCGTAACGAACCGCATCCAGATAGCGGGAGGTAGCATTACAGTTGTTCATGTTGTCGATATAGCTTTCGTCAAGCATATAGGGCCAGCCGGCAGCCAGCAGTGTCTCCAGATTGCCTGCGGCAAAATCAGCCTCAGCCGTGATTTCCTTAACAAAATCATAGCTGTCGTTGAAATTCCAGCCCTGTTCCGGCGTGCACTGGGTCTGCATCTGCTTTTTGCCGCACATCATATCGCCCACCAGCATGATCACAGCATCGTTGGTAGCTTCTGCACCGGCATTTTCCCAATGGCCGTTGTGGGGATTTTGGCTATATCTGGACACAACGGGGCCCAGGGGTTCGCAAGCCTGCCGGTCCACAGTCACCTGAGCGGTGGCAGTCTGACCGATCTTTTCGCTGGTACAGGTCAGCAGGCAGCTTCCGGAGGAAACCGCGGTAATGATCCCATCCCGGCTGACCGTAGCAATCGCTTCATTTTCAGAGCTCCAGCAAAGGTCCTCCGGCTCACCCCAGCCCCAGAAGGCACGAATGCTTCTGGTGGTTCCGGAATACATGCAGGTCAGCGGCCGCTCAACCGTCAGCTCCTCACGGAAGCTGGCCTTTTTGGGAGCGATCATTTGGCTGTAAGACAGGGAGCCGTCGTCTTGCTTGACGAAGCTGCGCAGGGTGTAGAAGACATGCTTTTTGCTATGGTCGAAATCGGCATCGATATAAGTGCCGATGGAACGCTTTTCGATGAGAGCGATCTTTTCAAAGGGGCCAATTTCGCTGTATCCTCGGTAGATCTCATAGCCGTCTGCGATCTCCAGCTTTTTCCAGTAGAACTCGATTCCCTCTTTCATAATGCCGGAGATCTTGGTGCCATAGGGTGTATCGGGAATACGGTTCGGCTTCTTGGGATCATACAGGAATTTTTCAACAACGTATCGCTTGCCCTCTTTTTGCGGAATAAACGGTGTCTGCAAGCCGTCCGCACCGGGGTGGGTATTCAGTTCGATGATAATGGGGCCGGTTTCGGTAATTGCGATATCCCAGCCCAAATAGCCGGGAATACCGGCACAGGCTTTTTCAATCAGCTGCTTTGCTTCCTGGAAATAGGGAACCTGGAAGCCCTTGATCTGCACATTGGTGTCGGGATGTCTTTCATATACGCGGTTGGCAAAATCCACAGCATCCGTCTCGATCACACCGGTATTGATGTCAATGCAGGCGATCATACCGCCCTGGTGCAAATTATCCACAACGCTGGAGCCGTTGCCCATTCGGACACCGCCGTAAACGAAATGGACCTTCCCCTTTTCCACTCCGGGAATATCGTCAAAGGTCTGGATCGTCACGATGCGGACCGTATTTACGGAGTTCAGCGACAGCTTCTTCATTTCAGGGTGCTGTACCACATAACCCTCTACGATGCCCTTAGGCATGCTGCGGATCTGGGCATACACATTTTCAGCGGTGCTGTCATCAAAGGAAAAGACCTCGATACCCCGACCGCCGGAGGAGGACAGGGGCTTATAGATCACCTTGCCCACAGAGGCAAATTTTTCCTTAAATACATGCAGGGTCATTTGGTCTGTGGTACACCAGGGCCGACCCAGGTATTCGTCAAAATTTTTGCAAAACAGATCTTTGTTCATAAAGATCTTCAGAATGCTGGAATTGGTGTTGTATATATCACGCAGCCGGTCTGCATCGCCCTTGGAAAAATAGGTCTTTTGCTCTTCCGGTGTCAGCTCCCAGAAGCGGTAAATGGCATAATGCTCATAGGAAACACCGTTTTCCTTGTTCGCTTGCTTGATCTTCTCCTGGGCATATTCCTTGTCCCAGCCGGTGGCGTCCATGACCGTTTTCAGATAGGCCTCATTCTTTTTGGCCTTTTTAGCAGCCTTTTCTTCCTTGGTATCGGCCTTTATGGCAGCGTATTTTTCCTTCTGCTCCTCGGGGGGAACCAGGTAGAACGCGTGCTTGACATAGTTCTTGTAGGAAATGCCCACCTGTTTTTTTGCTTCACTCATCTGGGCGGCCGCATAGGCATGATCCCAGCCGGTCTTTTTCATTACGGTCTGGATAAAGCCTTCTTTTTCCTCAGCACGGCGAAGCTTTGCCTGCTGCTCCAGCGTGGTAACGCTCCGTCCTTCCTCTGCAGGCTTTTCCGCCTTGGGCTTGCTTTGCTGAGCCTTGCTCATTGCTTTCAGGCGTGCTTCCAGCACAGAGACCTGGAGCTCCAGCTCCTCCACCCGGTTGCGGTATGCCTTTTTGCTGGGATGTGCAGCCCGCCAGGCCTTTATTTTTTTCATCAGTTTGCTCATAAGAAATACCTCCGTACGCTTTCCTATGATCGGCTTTAAGCCATAAATTTTTCGTATTCCGCAAGGACTTCCCTGGTATCGCCATATTGGACAAACTCACCGTCGTTGATCCACAGGATCTTGGTACAAAGCTTGGCCAGGGTCTTTAATTCATGGGAAACGATGATCACGGTACGGTTTTTGTCCGAGATCAGCTCCTGCATTTTCTGATAACTCTTGCGTTTGAAACGCATGTCGCCCACGCTGAGGACCTCGTCGATGAGCATAATATCCGTTTCCAGTACCGCGGTGATGGAGAAGGCCAGCTTGGAATACATGCCGCTGGAATAGGTCCGCACCGGAGCGTCGATGAATTTGCCCAGCTCAGAGAAGGCGATGATCTCGTCCATCTTCTCCCGCACCTGCTTTTCCGTAAAGCCCAGGAGCATGCCCACCAGGATGATGTTCTCCCGGCCTGTCAGCTCTCTTTGGAAGCCCACGCCCAATGCCAAAAGGGAAACGGAGTTCCCGTGGAGGTCGATGGTGCCACTGTTGGGAGCGAAGATACCGGCGATGGCCCGGAGCAGGGTGGATTTACCGCTGCCGTTTTTGCCTACGATGCCCAGGATCTCGCCCTTCTCCAGCTGGAAGCTGACATTTTTCACAGCCTCCACCACTTCGGCCTTATTCTTCTTGTTAAACAGGTTCTTTTTCAGGGAATAGGATTTCACACCCTTGTAGTTGATACAAAGGTCCTTTACTTCAATTGCATAATCGCTCATATACGCACCCCGTTAAATTGCCTTGATGTAGCTGTTTTCTTCCTTGTAGACCTTCCGCACGCCCAGGACTGCCAGCAGCAGGCTCACAGCAAAGCACAGCAGCAGCCACCACAGGTCGGGGGTCTGCCGGTAGAGGATGCACTGCCGCGTAGCCGTCAGCAGGAAGGCCAGGGGGTTGTAGCGGTTCAGTGCCGCACCGATCTCCGGTATGCGTTTTTCCAGGTGGTAGAACACACCGGTGATGTAAAACAGCATTCTGGTGATAATGGAAATGGCGTGGGACAGGTCGTTGACATACACGCCCCAGTGCATCAAAAAGCAGCTGCAGCCAAAGGTAAAGGTCACCAGCGTCAGCAAGATAGGGATCACCAGCAGCACATTCCAGCCGATGGGGATCCGGTAAAAGAGCATCATCAGCACCACGATGCCGAAGGACACCAGCATTTTAAAGCCGTTGACCAGTATTTTAATGTACAGCAGGACATACTTGGGCATATAGACCTTGCCGATGACCGCTTTATTGGTGCGGATCGTTTTCACGCTGGCCTGCACCGTCTTGTTGAAAAAGCTCCACATGGTCAGGCCCAGGAAGATGAACACCGGGAAATACTGCTCCGACGCTTTGAACACCGTACCGAACACATAGGCGTAGATCAACATGAAGCAGAAAGGCTCCAGGATCCACCAGACCCAGTTCAGGTAGGAATCCGCCACATCGGACTTCAGCTGGGATCTGGCGGCCACCATGGCGTATGGAAAATATTTTTTTGTATCACTAAAAAAGCGTTTGAGCATAAAAAACCGTCCTTTTGCAAGCAGTTTACACTACCCCATAATACAAAGCCAGTATACCACAATACCTGCCGTATTTCAATACATTGCCCGAAAAAACTGCCCCGGTGTCCCTGCTGGACACCGGGGCGGGTTGCGTTTTTTACAGTTTTTTCATTTTCATGTTCCGTGCCAACAGCGTCAGCACCAGCATGACGATATACAGACACCCAATGGTAACGAACACCGCACTCCAGCCGAAGGTCTCCTTCACGAAGCCGAATACCGATGCCTGGATGGCAGCACCCATATATACCGCCCAGTCCAGCACGCCCACAACGGTGGAGGAGAAGGCACGGCCGCCCATATCTCCGGCCACGGCCCAAATGACGCCGGTGACCATGCCGGACACGCCCACCACAAAGAGCATCAGGGATGCCGGTGTCTGGGTGCGGATCATGGGGAAGAACAGCATGCCCACAAAGGTGACCACAGATGCCAGAGCCAGCATAGGCTCCCGCTTGCCCTTAAAGAGCTTGTCCGTCAGCACCGGGAACACGAACATGGCACAGGCCTGGCCCAGGGGCAGCAGGATGGCACTGAAAATGCCCTGCTTGATGGAAAGGCCCATGGATTCCATGAAGTAGGTGGGTACCCAGGTCAGCAGACCGTACCGACCCACGCCGGCAATGGCGGAGATAAGACAGAACACGATGACCTTGGGCTCGCTGAACAGCACCTTGTAGGGGTACAAAAAGCCTTTCTTTTGAAATTCCTCCGTAAGAGCGGCATCACGCTGTGCGGCAGCCTGGTCCTCCTCCACGAAGGGCAGCAGACCCACATCCTCCGGCTTTTCCTTGAACAGGAACCAAAAGGCCACCAACATCAGCACCATAGGGATCATGGGGAACCTGAAGGCGGAACGCCAGCCCCATTCCGGATTCAGCTCCAGGCACAGCAGGATGGTCAAATAGGTCACCACCTGGGCGATGCCGGAGAAAGCCGTGGCAAGTCCCGAGGCAAAGCCCCGTTCCTTTTTGGGCCACCACTTGTTCAGCACGCCCACGCCGTTGCTCCAGACCATGGACTGGCAGAAGCCGTTGAGACCCCACAGTACCGCGATGGCACCGATGGAATTTTGGAAGGAAATGATCACATTCAGCACCGCGGAGGCGGCAACGCCAAACATCATATATCGTTTGTAGCCGAAGAAAGCACCCAGCCGTCCGTTCACCAGCTGGCCGAAGGCGTAGCACCAGAACAGAGCCGAGGACACCACGCCCATGGCAGCGGTGGTGGAGCCCAGCTCCTGGGCCATTTGGGCCAGCACCAGGTTGATGTTCTGCCGGCCGTTGTAAAAGAACATGTAGGTCAGGCTGAAGCTTAACAGCATCTTCCAGGCAAACTGCCGGAATTTTGCGTATTCTTCGGGAGAATAACCGTATTTATGAGAAAGCATGGCTTTCCCTCCTCTCATTAAGCAAACCGCTTTGCGTCCGCTTCGTCGTAGGGCAGGATCTCTGCCGTCACTCTGGCGTAGTCGTCCAGATTGTCGATCTCGTCCACATAGTAGTCCTCATAACGGAACACCCGGACATCCAGCTCCGGCATCAGCTCATTGAAGGCGTTTTCCGCATAGCACTTCACTTCGCCCCTGTCCACAAATTCCGCCACCCGGTCCGACCAGGCCCTGGCGGTGGCCTTGTCCAGCTTATAGAAGGGCTGGAAGGCAAAGCAGTCTGCATCGAAAATGTGGATGGATACCTCCACCACCTTGCCGGAGCGGACTCTGCCCTTGAAATCCTTTTCCGGCAGAGCCTTTGTGCAGTTCACCGTGGCGGTGCTGGGAGCATCGCAGTGCAGCACATCGTGGACCAGGCCCCGGTTGAACACCAGATCGCCATGGAGGAATACCATATCGTCGTCAATAAGGTGCCGTGCCAGGTGCATGGAGTAGATGTAGTTGGTCTTGTCAAAAATATCGTTGCGGACAAAGTGGAAGGTCAGATGGGGAAAATCCGCCGCCTCTGCCTTCAGCTGCTCCTCAAAGGGGCCGGTGGTGACAATGAACTCGGTAATGCCCTCCAGGCTCAGCAGCCGGAGCTGCCGGTGGAAAATGGTCTCCCCGTCCTTCAGCCGGGCCATGGACTTGTGGTTGTTCCGGGTAAATTCGCCCATGCGGTTACCGTAGCCGGAATTGAAGATGATCGCTTTCATGGCAGTTGCTCCTTTTTACAGATAATATTTTTTTACACCCTGGATGGCATAGCTGATAAAGCACGCAAGGCTCTTTACCGGGCCGAAGCCCATATGGCGGTACACCCTAAGGGTCATCAATGCGGAATTCAGCTTGCTGCCGGATTTTCCCGTATCGCTTACGGTGTACTGCAGCAGGGGGGTATCAACGCCCACGGCGGTACCGTACTTTTTCAATATCTCCAGCCACAGGATGTAGTCCTCGTGGCTGTCGGAGGCATGGTGCATGGGAAATTCCAAAGCCACCTCCCGCAGCAGCACCACCGAGGAACAGGCGATGCAGTTGTGTTTCAGAAGGTCCTTATAGGTGACTTTTTCCGGCATGCCGATGGTGCGGCCGGTGGAAGTGCCGTCGGGACGCATCAGCTCCCGGCCTGTGGCACACAGCACCGAGCCGGTCTTTTCCAAAAGCTCCAGCTGCACTGCCAGCTTACCCGGCAGCCAGCGGTCGTCGGCATCCAGGAAGGCCACATATTTCCCTGTGGCAGCACGAACGCCCCGGTTGCGGCTCTCTGCCGCACCCATATTTTTTTCGTTTTTCAGATACAGTATGCGGCTGTCAGACAAGTAAGGAGCCATGACAGCGTCAATATCGTCGGGAGAACAGTCGTTTACCACGATGACCTGCCCGGCCTCCGGCTGCCGCAGAGCCGAATCCAAGGCTCTTGCCAGCACACCGGCACCCCGGTACACCGGGATGACCACACAAACCCGCTCATTCATGGCCGGGTCCCTTTCCCACAGCCGCCAGGTTGTCGTCGGTGGCGGCAGAGGTGCGGTTGTCGGCGATGCCCTGGGTGCTGTCCTTCTGGAACAGCACCTTTATGGTGAGCAGGATCAGCTTCAGGTCCAGCAGGAAGCTGTAATTTTCGATGTACACCAAATCCAGCTTCAGCTTGTCCAGGGGTGTGGTGTTGTACTTGCCGTAGACCTGTGCAAAGCCGGTAAGGCCCGCTTTCATTTTCAGCCGCAGGTCAAATTCCGGGATCATCTGCTTATACTCCTCCGCCAGAACGGGACATTCGGGCCGGGGGCCCACCACAGACATTTCGCCCTTGAATATGTTGATGAACTGGGGGATCTCGTCTATATGCAGGAGGCGGATCACCTTGCCCACAGGGGTAATGCGGTCGTCATGCTCCCGGGTCATGCTGTATTCCGTTTCCCCGTCGGCCACACGCATGCTGCGGAACTTGTAGATCTTGAACACCTTGCCGTCCCGGGTCAGGCGGTTTTGGGTGAAGAACACCGGGCCGCCGTCATAGGCCTTGATGCAGATGGCGATGATGAGCATCAGGGGGCTGGCAACGATCAGAAACAGTGCCGAGAACACCACATCGAACACCCGCTTGAAGGCCTGCTGCTCGGCTGTGATGCCGGCGTTGCGGAACAGGAGCAGGGATGTATCGAAGAAGTGGATCTCCTCGGATCGGCGGACCATCAGGTCGGAGATCTTGGGCACGCAGTAACAGCGGACATTGTGGCGGAAGCAGTATTTCAGGATCTCATTTCGCTCATGGGCGGGAATGTCCAGCAGCAGCACGCTGCCGCACTCCAAAGCACGCCGCTCGATCTCCTCCAGGCCCAGGTCAAAGGGCACCACATCCCGGATGTTGTACTTATCCCGCCGGGACTGGAGCTTGCGGACAAGACCCAGGGGGTTGTAGTGGCCGTGGACCACCAGCACATCTCTGGGGGGATACAGCTTGGTATAAATAGCACGGGAGATCACCGCCCACAGCACCGCCATGGCCACATTCACCAACGTCAGATACAGGAAGGGCCGGATGTTCTCTCCAAACTTCCAGTGACCGATGAGGCACAGCTCCAGGTAGGTAAAGGCGTTGGTGCAAAGCACCGCCAAGGTCTGTGTAAAGGACGATTCCATAAACCGCTGCGTGCCCAGCTTCAACGCACCGAACAGGCGGTAGAACAAAAACGCCACCACAGCATACATGCCCACCAGGACATAGTTGCCTCTGCGGTAGAACACCTTGACCAGCAGGTCCTCGTTCCTGGCGAAGTACACGAACCACAGCCAGGCAAAGGCAACGGTCAGGGCTCCGATGATGATCAGAGAGCCCAGGTTGCGGAATAATCTTTTATATCTTTCTCTGTTTTCCATTTTATAAACCGATCCTTACAGATAATCGTTGCAAAAACTTAGATATTTTCATCAAACCGATAAATATCTGAATACATATAGTTATACAGTTTAACTATATCACATCTCACGCCAAAAAGCAACCTTTATTCCTTCCCCGGGTCAGCGGGCATAAAAAGTACAGGGACGGATGGCCGCCCCTGTACGCGTGATTTTAGAAAAAGTCGTAGTCGTTCATGTCGGGAATATTGGAAATGACCAGGGTATCGTAATAGGCGTAATAACAGACATCGCCCCGGGACAGGCCCGAAAGGATCTGTGCGTTCTCCCCGTCAGACACACCCACCGTCACTTCCACAGGGTTTATCAGTTCTTCTGTTTCTTCGTCATAGCCGGTGTAAACAAGGGTGCGGGTGCCCTCCTCCACCAATGCCGCCACAGGCACACACAGCACATCTATGGCAGAATCCAGCTTGAAGAAGGCGGAGGCCGTCATGCCCGGGAGCATATCACCGCTTTTCTGCAGTGTCAGCTCCACGGTGAATTTGCTGTTGCCGCCGCTACTTTCGCCGGTGCTGGCCACCTGGGTCACCAGGGCGGTAAAATGCTCGCCTCCAAGGGCGTCCACGGTAATATCCGCTTCCTGTCCCACAAGGAGCTTACCGATGTCCAGCTCGTCTACGGTGATCTGAAGGGTCATTTCCTCCTGACTGGTGACGGTGGCCACCGTCAGCGTTTCCATGGTGTACTCCTCAAAGGTGTCCTCCGGGATCAGACCGCCGTAGCTGCCGGTATAGCCGCTGAAATTCCCCAAGCCGCCCATGATGCCGGAATAATCGGGAATGGTGACTTCCGGAACCGTCACTTCCGGAACCGTCACTTCCGGGACCGTCACTTCCGGGACAGTTTCCTCCGGAACGGTCTCGTCAGGAACGGCAGGCTCCTGGGGCTGGGCTTTCTTCAGCCGTACCAGCCATACGAAATTACCATCATGGTCGCCGGCAAACAGGAGGATATCCTCCTGCTGCACCTGGGCATATTCCACCTGCACCCACTGGTCCTGCTGCAGCTCATAAATTGGCACATCAGCAGTATACAGCACCTGTTGGGTCATGGTGGCGGTGTCCATTACCACACCGGACATGTCCTTATAGTCATAAATTTCCAAGGGCTGGGGGTCGATGAGAGCCACCATACCCATCTCCGTGACCTGCTGCACCTGTCCGATGAAGTTGGTGTAGCTGTATGTGTCGTCCCCGTTGGGAGCATTGGCCAGCAGGCTCAGGGTGTAGTCCCCAAAGGCGGAGAGCATATACGCTCCGTCCGCATCCACTCCTGCCACCACGCCGGAGGCCGGAGCTGTCAGCGTCCGGCTCTGATACATGGTAAACAGCTCCAGCATCAGCTCCTCATACTCCCGGTGGAGCTGGGTAAGCTGATAAAATTCCGCTGTATGGCCGGTATCTTCCAGTAAGATCAGGGTCTTTCCGGAGCTGACCTTGTCACCCTCCTGCACCTTAATGTCCTTCACCGTGCCGGAGTAGGCGATGGCGTTCCACAGGCTGTGGATATACATAGTGCCGCTGCCCAGGGTCTCCCCTTCCAGGGACACGGTGACGGCTTCCCCTGTTTCATAGCCTTTATCGGTAAACACCACGGTGAGGACGCCGTCCATATTGGACGATACCTCACCCGTTATTTCGGTGCCGTCTGCCAGGGTCACGGTAACATCGTCACCGGACTTAAGGCCGGTGGCCGTTTCCACGTCCACAGCCATTTTTCCGTCCAGGGATAAGACCGCCAATGCCCCGTTCTCCAGGATCACATCCTCGGCCTTGTCGCCTTCCGCGGCGTAAATTTTCTTCACGATGCCGGCGGCCTGGGCCTTCACCGCTGTGGGAGCCTCGTCCTGTCCGGCCTCTTCGATCTCATCCTGTAAGTGCTCCAGGGTCTGCTGCACCTGGGAGATGGCTGTCATTACCGTAACCGGGTCAACGGTGGCGATGACATCGCCCTTTTCCACGATGTCGCCGTTGCCCACCAGGTAGCCGGTGAGCTTTACCTCTTCCGGGACGGTCACCTCCACCGCGTCCTCGCTTTGCAGCGTACCGCCGCCCAAAAGCCGGGTATGGAGGGTGGCGTTTTCCGCGGTGGCGTTGAGGATGCTGGCCTGCACTTCATCCCCCTGGCCGGAGCTTCTTGCCAGCATGGGCATGGCTGCCAGCAGTGCCACCAGCACCACAGCCAGGCCCCAGGCAATATATTTTCCGATTCTTTTTTTCCGTTGCTTTTCCATAGCTTAGCCTCCGTAATGCAGGGCGTCGATGGGCTTCATCTTGGCAGCCTTGTTGGCAGGATACAAGCCGAAGATGATACCGATAAAGAAGCAGAACACCACTGCCACCAGCACCACACCGCCGTCCAGGGAGAAGGACATGCCGGTGCTGGACACCACGGTGGATACGATCTGCAAAATGGCCCAGCTGAGGAAAATGCCCAGACAGCAGCCCATCATGCACAGTACCACAGCCTCCATAAGGAACTGCAGCAGGATATTGCCCCGGCTGGCACCGATGGCCTTGCGGATGCCGATCTCCCGGGTACGCTCGGTTACGGTGACCATCATAATGTTCATAATGCCGATACCGCCCACGATCAACGAGATGGCGGCAATACCACCCAGCAGGATGGACAGCATGGAGGTCACCGACTCCATGGCATCCTCCAAAATGTCCTGGGAGGAGATACTGAAGGCATCCTCGTCCTCATCGAACCGGTCCAAAAGGATCTCCTCAATAGCCGTTTCCGCGTCCTCCAGGGGCTTGCCCTGGGCCGCACTGATGTAGAAGGAGGTCACATCCATGCTTGCGGTGGTAGACAGCCGTACCAGGCTGGTATAGGGAACATAGGCCATCATGGCACCGGAGGTCAGAACGGAGGTGAGGGAATCATCGTCATCCTGCAGGACGCCCACCACGGTGTATTTCACCGAGCCGATGGTAACACCCTCGCCGATGCAGTCGATGTAGCCCAGCAGCTCCTCTGCCGCGGTCTCATTGAGGATGCACACATAGCTGTTGTTTTGGATGTCTGCCTTTTTCAGCCAGCGGCCCATGGACAGCTGCAGGTCCTGAATTTCGTAATATGCCGGGGTAGTGCCGTACACGGTCATGGTGCCGCTTTCTCCCTTGGCACTTGCCGTAAGGGAATCGGTGACGGCAGGAGCGATGAGGCCGATGTCCTCTTCCTCCATCCACCCGTCCAGGTCCTCCAAAGCTATCGGCAGGCCCTTGTCGTCAGACACCGTTACCGTCAGCAGGGAGCTTCCCAGGCTGGACACGGTATCGGTGACGGCGGTGGTGGCACCGTTTACCAGGCTCACCAGCACCACCAGGGCCATAACGCCGATGATAATGCCCAGCATGGTGAGGATGGCTCTTAATTTATTGGCTCCAATGGAGCGTAACGCCATTTTCAGAGATAACATTACAGTACCACCTCCGTGATCTTGCCATCCAGGATATGGATGACCCGGGAGGCCTGCTTTGCCACATCGTTGTTATGGGTGATGAGAACGATGGTATTGCCCTGCTCATGGAGCTCATGGAAAATATCCATGATCTCCTGGCTGGTGACGGAATCCAGGTTGCCCGTAGGCTCGTCTGCCAAAATCAGGCTGGGGTTGGTGACCAGGGCTCTGGCGATGGCCACTCTCTGCTGCTGTCCGCCGGACAGCTCCGTGGGCAGGTGCTTGGCCCGCTGGGTCAGACCCACCCGTTCCAATGCCTCCCGGACCCGCTTTACCCGCTGGGCACGGGGGACTTTTTGATAAATCAGCGGCAGCTCCACATTTTCCTCTGCGGTAAGCTTGGGAATAAGGTTAAAGCTCTGGAACACAAAGCCCACCTTCCGGTTCCGTACCTGTGCCAGCTGATTTTCCGTATACAGTTCAATGGGCAGGCCCTCCAGCCGGTAGGTGCCGGCGTCGGCAATATCCAAACAGCCGATAATGTTCATCAGCGTGGACTTACCGCTGCCGGAGGGGCCGATGACGCTGACAAACTCATGGGGATAAATGTGCAGCGTTGCATGGTCCAGGGCCTTGACCCGTTCGTCGCCCACAAGGTAGACCTTGCATAAATCTTTAATATCGATCATGGTGCTACCTCTCAGCCGCCGAAGTTGCCGGGCATCTGTCCGCCGAAGCCGCCCTCGGGCATTTGACCGGAGAAGTCCCCGGGCATCTGA
>JAZNZG010000041.1:0-2963 GCA_045594825.1 Faecousia sp.
CGGGTCTGCGATGTGCTCCGCAGCCTGTTTTAATGCCCGTACCGATTTGCGGGAGTAATTCGATACAGAAGGAGGGATTCTCATGAAAAAGGTCTGTTTTATTACAACCGTCCATGGAACATGGCGGGGCTTCATTTTGAAATTTGCCCAGCATATGCATAAAGAAACAGATTGTGAGATCCATTGTATCTGTAACCCCGATGCGGAATTTTGCCGTCAGCTGCCTGCGTATATCCACTATCATCCTGTGGTTATGAAACGGGGCATCAGCCTGGGCGGAATCGGGGCACTTGTGAAAATGATTCGGATCTTCCGGAAGGAAAAATTCGACATGGTACAGTATTCCACCCCCAACGCCGCGTTTTATGCGTCCTGTGCGGCAAAGCTCACCGGTGTCCCGGTGCGTCTTTACTGCCAGTGGGGTATGATCTATGTGAGCAGAAAAGGCTTGGGCCGCTGGCTTCTGAAGTCTATGGAAAAGCTGATCTGCCGCAACTCCACCCGGATCGAGCCGGACAGCTTTGGCAATTTGAAATTCGCCCAACAGGAAAAATTGTATCCCCCGGAAAAAGGTGCGGTGGTTTGGAACGGCAGTACCGGCGGTGTGGACCTGGAAAGGTATGACCTTGCCCAAAAACCTGCCTGGCGTCAAGCAATTAGGGAACAGCACGGCATCCCCCAGGATTCGTTTTTATACGGATTTGTGGGACGGATCAACCGTGATAAAGGCATCAACGAGCTGCTGACCGCCTTCCAGGGGATTTTGGAAAAGCATCCTTCCGCACACATGATGCTGGTGGGAAGAATTGAAAGAGAAAAATGCCTGGATCAGAAGCTGTTTCAGTGGGCAAAGGATTCTCCCAATGTGATATTTGCCGGCAGACAGGAGCACGTTGAGCAGTATTATTCTGCAATGGATGTGCTGGTGCTTCCCAGCTATCGGGAGGGCTTCGGAAGCGTGGTGGTGGAAGCGGAGGCTATGGAGCTGCCCATTATCGCCACCCAGATCCCCGGCCCCAGCGAGGCAATGCAAAAGGATCAAACCGGACTTATGGTTCCCAAGCAGGACGCGGAAGCTCTGAAAGCGGCCATGGAGAAGCTATACGAAAACACGGAGCTTTGTACACGGTTTGGAAAAGCCGGGCGACAGTATGTTGCCCAAAAATTTGAACAGAAGGAATTTCACCGCCGCACCCTGGAAGACCGGAAAATGCTGTTGGGCATGGGAAATGCGGTGCCTGCACGCAGGATCTGTTTTGTAACAACGGTCCACGGAACACTGCGGGCATTTGTTCTAAATCTGGCGGAATACCTGCATGAAACAGCGGGTTATGATATTTCCTTTATTTGCAATCCGGATGAGGACTTCCGGGTGTCACTGCCCTCGTATATTCATTTTTATCCCGTAGCTATGGAACGGGGCATCAGCTTGGGCGGTATCGGTGCGGTGGTGAAGATGATTCGGATCTTCCGCAGAGAAAAATTTGATTTGGTACAATACTCCACACCCAATGCCTCCTGCTATGCATCGATTGCGGCAAAACTCACCGGTGTTCCGGTAAGGCTGTATTGCCAGTGGGGCATGGCTTTTGTTGGATTCCAGGGGTTCAAACGGAAGATATTTAAAACGATTGAAAAGATGGTGTGCCGTCTGTCTACCTGGGTAGAACCGGACAGCCATGGCAATTTGGAGTTTTGTCGGGCGGAAGGGCTTTATACAGAAGGCAAAAGCTCTGTTAACTGGAACGGCAGTGCCAGCGGTGTTGACCTGACAAAATTTGATATTTCCCAAAAGGGAATATGGTGCAGACAAAAGCGGGCGGAGCATGGAATTCCGGAGGATGCTTTTGTATACGGCTTTGTGGGCCGCATTACAAGGGATAAAGGTATCAATGAACTGTTTGCGGCCTTCCGTGCGATCCTGGTTGAAACACCCAATGTTTATTTGATCCTGGCAGGCAGGGTGGAAAAGGCGGACACACTGGATGCTGCACTTTATGCCTGGGCACAGCAGGAATCGCATGTGGTATTTGCCGGTCATACCAAGACGGTGGAGCAGTATATGGCCGCTATGGATGCGTTTGTTTTGCCCAGCTACCGTGAAGGCTTTGGCAGCACCGTTGTTGAAGCGGAGGCTATGGGAGTTCCTGTGATCGTGTCGGACATTCCGGGCCCCACCAATGCCATATCCCGGGATGAAACCGGCCTGGTTGTGCCGAAAAAGGACATTCCCGCACTGCAAAAGGCTATGAAAAAGCTGTTGTCTGAACCGGAGCTGTGCCGGAAATTTGGCGATGCGGGACATAGATTTGCTGCCGAAAGATTTGAGCAGAAGACCCTCTTTGGGTATATTTTAGAGGATAGAAAGCGTCTTATGGGCGACAGGTGAATTGTATGATGCCGAAGATTTCCATACTCATGGGCATTTATAACTGCAGAGAAACACTGCCGGAGGCCATTGATTCCATTTTGAATCAGACCTATCAAAACTGGGAACTGATTCTGTGCGATGACGGTTCGGCAGACGATACCTATGCTGTGGCGGAAAGTTACAGGGAGCAATATCCGGAAAAGATCATACTGATTCGAAATGACCGGAATATGGGGCTAAACCATACCCTGAACCATTGTTTGCAGCACGCAACAGGAGAATATGTTGCCCGGATGGATGGAGATGATATTTCTCTGCCGGAGCGGTTTGAGAGGGAGCTTTCCTTTTTGGAGACCCACCCGGAGTATGCCATTGTCAGCTGTCCCATGATATACTTTGATGAGACCGGCGACTGGCAGGTGGGAAGAACCAGACGGGAAGAACCGACACCGGAAATGCTGGTACACGGTACGATCCACTGCCATGCTCCGTGCATGATCCGCACAGAGGCCATTCGGGAAGTGGGCGGCTACTCGGTGGATAAAAAATTGCTGCGGGTAGAGGATTGGCATCTTTGGATGAAGCTGTATGC
>JAZNZG010000042.1:0-2204 GCA_045594825.1 Faecousia sp.
TGTGCTTCTTTCTCCAGATGGTCAGCAGGTCTGCCAGGGTTTGGGTGGGGTGATTGTGACCGCCGTCACCGGCATGGACAACCCGCACCACGGCTTTCCGGGCAGCCACCACAGGCGCACCCTCCTTGGGATGACGCATGGCGATGATGTCGGCGTAGCAGCCCACCACCCGGGTGGTATCGGCAACGCTCTCACCCTTGGCAGCAGAGGAAGAACTGGCTTCGCTGAAACCAATCACATTACCGCCCAGCTCAAGCATGGCTGCCTCAAAGCTCAGACGGGTACGGGTAGACGGCTCAAAAAACAGGGTTGCCAGTTTCTTTTGTGCACAGGCATCCCAGTATTTCTCAGGATGCTCACTGATGTCACATGCGGTATGCAGCAGATCGTATAATTCTTCAACCGAAAAATCGACAATATCAATCAGACTTCTCATTGTTTCGCTCCGTTCACAGTCAGATAATTCTTAATGCGTGTTACATTTTCGGCATTGGATTCGTCCTCTTCCAGGTACTCAATGATGTCGTAAACATCAACAACAGAGTATACAGGGAAACCAAACTGCTCTTCAATCTCCTGCATGGCCCCCTTTTCACCCTGGCCCTTTTCCTTGCGGTCCACCATGATAAATGTTGCTGCAACCTTGGTGCCTTCCAAATGGCTCAGGATCTGCATGGACTCACGGATGGCAGTGCCGGCAGTAATAACATCCTCAATAATGACGATCTCCTCACCTGCCTGTTTTTCATTTTCGACGCTCATACCGCCTTCACCATGATCCTTAACTTCCTTGCGGTTAAAGAAGAAAGGAACATTCAGACCGTTCTTGGAAAGAGCAACCGCCGCAGAAATGGACAAAGAAATGCCCTTATAAGCAGGGCCGTACAGAACAGCCTGCTTCTTGCCCAGTTTATCGAAATAGGCTTTTGCGTAGAACTCACCCATCTTGGTGATCTGATCGCCGGTCTTAATCATACCGGCATTGACAAAATAAGGGATCTTACGGCCGGACTTGGCTGTGAAATCACCAAACTTCAAAACACCGGCACTCTCCAGGAACTGAATAAACTCTCTCTTATATGCTTCCATTATTTCCCTCCTTAATCACAGAACTCAGCAACACAACGCTCGTAAGCCGCAACGGGATCGGCTGCAGCAGTAATGGGACGGCCCACAACAATATAATCAGAGCCGATCTCCTTGGCGGCGGCGGGAGTCATAACACGCTTCTGATCACCCACATCACCATCGGCGAAGCGGACACCGGGAGTGATGGTCAGGAAGCTCTTACCGCAGGAATCATGTACCTTGCCTGCCTCCAAAGGAGAGCAAACAATGCCGTCAAGGCCGGATTCTGCCGCACATTTTGCGTAGTGCATAACCACCTCATCAATGGGTGCATGGATGAGCAGATCGTTTTCCATGCTCTCCTGGTCAGTAGAGGTCAGCTGGGTGACAGCGATCAGCAGAGGGCGGCTTCCGTCAGGCCGTGTCAGGCCCTCCAGAGCAGCCTTCATCATGTTTTTAGTGCCGGCAGCATGGAGATTAGTGATATCAACATCCAGGCGGCTGAGAACGGTCATGGCCTTCTTAACGGTATTGGGGATATCGTGGAGCTTTAGATCCAGGAAAATTTTATGGCCTCTAGCCTTGATTTCTTTAACGATCGCAGGACCTTCTGCATAATACAGTTCCATACCGATCTTAACAAAGGGCTTCCGGCCAGTAAACTTGTCCAGGAAAGCAAAGGTCTGCTCAGCACTGGAAAAATCACATGCTACGATTACATCCTTACCCATTATTTCACGCCTCCTATAATTTCACTTAATGTGCTGATTCTGTATTCTTCCATAACCTTGGGAAGGTCATCGATAATCTCGCGGCAGACATAAGGATTCACCAGATTGGCGGCACCTACTTCTACTGCCGTTGCACCGGCAAGCATCATTTCAATTACATCCTCGGCACTGCTGACACCGCCCATACCAATCACAGGCACATTTACTGCCTTGGCAACCTGGTAGACCATTCGTACTGCCACAGGGAAAATGGCAGAACCGGAAAATCCGCCCATGGTGTTGGCAATGATCGGCTTACGGCTCCGCAGGTCAATACGCATACCAAGCATTGTATTGATCAGGCTGATTCCGTCAGCACCGGCATCCTCGCATGCTTTGGCAATGGAAACGATGTCCGTAACATTG
>JAZNZG010000043.1:0-3064 GCA_045594825.1 Faecousia sp.
AGCCAGGATCAAACTCTCAAAAAATTGTATCTTAAACCCTTGCGAGTCTAAAATCTTTTCCAAGTAATTTGTCTAGCAAATTTTACTCAAGAATTTTCGTTGGCTGTTAATTCGTTTCTATCAACGATTTGAACAATCCATATAATTGTCCAAGGTGTTTTTAGTTCGTCTTTGCGTTATTCAATTTACAAGGTACAGAACTTATGCTGTACTCCCGGCAATCACCGTTCATCGCACAGCTAAATTATATTACCACAAGCGGCCTGTGTTGTCAAGAACTTTTTCAGAATTTTTTAGTCTTTTTTGTTCTTTTCCTTTGAGGCCGTTTTTGCGGCAGCCCGATTATCATATGACATGTTCAACAAAAAGTCAAGTGCTTTTTTGGTTAAATTGAAAAATTTTCAGCGGTCAGAAATATTGGAGGTAATATCCTGGAGTGCGTCTGCCGCATCCATCACACTGTCCTCCCGATTGGCCAGGTCCCCCAGGGAGACCATGCCGCAAATACGGCCGTTTTCCGTCACCGGAAGGCGGCGGATCTGCTGTCTGCCCATGAGATGTGCTGCCACCCCGGCATCCATGTCGGGCTTGACGGATGTCACCTGGCTGGTCATTACATCCCGCACTTTTGTATGGTTGGGCATACGACCGGAGGCCATGCACCGGATCACCAGATCCCGGTCCGTAACCATGCCGCAAAGCTTGCCATCGGCACCACACACCGGCAGAGCACCAATATTATATTGTGTCAACGTCCGGGCGGCCACCTCCACGGTTTCGTCTGCTCCTACGGAAATAACGCTCCGGGTCATAAGGTCTTTTACTTTCATAGAGTCCCCTCCTGCAATTTTCTGCTTGGAAGTATGGACAGTTATTCCGGGAAATATACTTACCGCCCCGGAGGGTTTCTCCGGGGCGGTCATACATTATATAAATTTGCGTTTACCGGGATACTGCAGCAGGGGCATACGGAAGGTCACATAGTCACCGGGCTTTACATCGGTGCCGGTAACATCAAAGAGCGTATACTGACTGCCCACACGGCCTACCAGCGGCAGGTTTTGCTCTGCGAAAGAAGCAAAGGGCGGATGCATATAACGCTGAAGCAGGTGGTACATATAGGAGGCAAAGTCCACCAAAGGATAGGGATCGGGTGCTCCGGTCATGCCAAAGCCCATATTGAAGCCGATGGCCACCACCGCGGCGGTCATATCCTTTTTAGCCTTGCAGACGGAGGCGTAGCCCATGGTGTCACCCTTTTTCAGTTCCTTCACTGCCACCACCTGTGCTTTGAACACATGAGCCGTTTTTAAAGGAATGGGAGCAGGTGCCAGCAGGCCGGCCACCAAAGCAGAGCCCACACGCACCGCATCCAGCCGGGTCTGCGGAAAGCGGAGTGCCGCACAGCTGTTGGCGATGTGACGCATACCTACAAAAACGCCTGCATCTTCCAAAGCCTTTAATACCTTCAAAAATCTGTCCAGTTGAAGCTTGGTCAGCTTGTATTCTTTTTCAAAGGATTTGCCAAAATGCGAGAAGATACCCTCAAAGCGGAGTCCTTCCAGAGCATAGATAGCCTTCAACTGCTCAGTATCCGTCCAGCGAACACCGAAGCGGCCCATGCCGGTATCCACCTTTACATGGACCCGTACTACGGCATCGCCCTTATTTTCCGCATAAAACCGGGCGTTTTCCAAATCGCCTGTGGTAAGAATGATTTTGTTTTCCAACAGCTCATGCAGTGTCTTAACCTCCGCCACCGGAGCCATTAAGAGAATGTCCTCGGTAAAGCCCGCCTGCCGCAAGGCAAGGGCCTCCCAGCTTTCAGCCACAGCAAACATGGTGACGCCAGCTTTCCGCCATGCACCGGCAGCCTCGGCGACGGTCATGCCGTAGCCGTCGAATTTCACCACTGCGATCACCGGCACCTTTACATATTCTGTCACAGCACGGGCATTGTCTTCCAATACCTTGCGGTCGATCTGCAGGTAATTTGCGTCATATGCTTCGCTAAACACAGCCGCACCTTCCTTATCGTATAATAGTGGTCAGGGAGTTTCTTTTCAGAAACTCCCTTGATTATTTAGAATCTGCACTTTTCTTCAATGTAGTTCTTCAGTTCGCTGATAGGAATACGGACCTGCTCCATGGTGTCGCGGTCACGGACGGTGACGCAGTTGTCAGCCTCGGTGGTCTCGTCGCCAACGGTCTGGAAGTCCACAGTGATGCACAAGGGGGTGCCAATCTCGTCCTCACGGCGATAACGCTTGCCGATGGAGCCGGCATCGTCAAAGTCCACCATGAAGTACTTACGCAGCTCTGCGTAGATCTCCTCTGCCTTGGGGCTCAGCTTCTTGGACAGAGGCAGGACCGCTGCCTTGAAGGGAGCCAGGGCAGGATGCAGATGCAACACAGTACGGATGTCGGGGTTGCCCTTTTTATCCTGGCCCACCACTTCTTCATCGTATGCTTCACACAGGAAAGCCAGTGCCACACGGTCACAACCCAAAGAAGGCTCGATGACATAGGGGATATAATGCTCGTTACGCTCCTGGTCGTAGTATTCCAGGCTCTTGCCGGAAGCCTCCTGATGGCGGCCCAGATCATAGTCGGTACGGTCGGCAATGCCCCACAGCTCGCCCCAGCCGGAGCCGAAGGGGAACTGGTATTCGATGTCGGTGGTAGCACGGGAGTAGAAGGCCAGCTCAGCGGGATCGTGGTCTCTCAGACGCAGGCTCTCTTCCTTGATGCCCAGGCTGATCAGCCAGTTCTTGCAGAAGTCTTTCCAGTAGGCAAACCATTCCAGGTCCGTGCCAGGCTGGCAGAAGAACTCGCACTCCATCTGCTCAAACTCACGGGTGCGGAAGGTGAAGTTGCCGGGGGTGATCTCATTACGGAACGCCTTGCCCACCTGGCAGACACCAAAGGGCAGCTTCTTGCGGGTGGTACGCTGGATATTCGCAAAATTTACGAAAATACCCTGTGCAGTCTCAGGACGCAGATAAGCGATGGAGGAGGAATCCTCGGTAACGCCGATCTTGGTTTGGAACATCAGGTTGAAGTT
>JAZNZG010000044.1:0-4064 GCA_045594825.1 Faecousia sp.
CCCGACCCCATTAGGGGTCGGGAGTATTTTGCTGCGGTGCGGACTCGAATAAGCTAAATGCAACAGTCCGGTGGACTGTTGCTCGCGAGGGTTTGACCGAGGGAAACCTTACAATTTTGCAAAGCGGCACCACTGCACCAATGTCCGGAAAAACCGGATAGTTGCTTCTGCCAACTGAATATTGACAAAACATTATTTCTGTAGTAAGATAATGATGAGGCATTCCTCTGCCCATTGGCGGGGGGGTGTCTCATTTTTTGTATCTTAGTACCTTAACCAGTTTGCCTCTGTGAATTATCATAACATCCGTCTCAATGTAAAAAGAACGGCCCCGGGAGAGGCCGTTCTTTCTTATTTGTGGTCATTCGCCCACGGCTTTGTTGGTGAGCATGGTATAAAGCATTTTCAGCTTCCCCGGCTTTGCCATGTGGGTATCCTTTTCTCCCAGGATCAGGACCCGGTCCTGCCCTCTGTGGGAGCCGATCCAGGTAGGCAGCTCCCCTGCCCTGTTGGGGTCGCCGGTGCGGACGAAGTTACACAGGTAGTCTGTCATCTGATCGCTGAGGTCGTAGTCCTTCTGCTCCATGGGACGCCAGCAGTTGGCCAGCGTGCCGAACCAGTACCACAGGTCGGCAGAGTGCCATGCTCCGCTCTCATCTCCCGGGAGCTGACGGTCAAAATACCAGGTGTAGCTGGGCTTTTTCTGGGCCTTGCACCACTTTTTGGCCATGCTCTGAAGAATGGGCGGCATCATATCCTCGCTGGTGCTGCCTGCCATATAGTGGATATCATGCTGCTTGCCTGCTGCCAGCAGGTCACAGCCCGTACCAACCACAAGGCGGCCGTCCATACAGGGGAAGCAGCCGGGATTTTTCAGCTCGGCCTTGGTCTGCTGCCATGCTTCAAACAGTTTTTCCGGGCAGATCCCCCGGAACTGCTCCAGGGTCTCACAGCCGGCTTTTTCCATGGTCCTTTGCCAGAAGGGATAATTCTTTTCTGCCGGAGCGGCACTGAGCACCTTGTTCACACCGCCGCCGCTGGACATGACGGCTCTGCGGAACAGCCCCGCAGACAGAGGGCTCAGGCAGTGCTGCTGCACGCTCATGGCTCCGGCACTCTGTCCCATGATGGTGATGTTCTCCGGGTCGCCGCCGAAGGAGGCGATGTTGTCCCGTACCCACCGGATGGCGGTGAGCTGGTCATACAGGCCGTAATTGCCGGTATAGCCCGCCTCCGCCTGCAGCTGAGGCAGACATACAAAGCCCATGGGGCCAAGGCGGTAATTCAGCGTTACGCCGATGATGCCCTTGGCAGGCCATACCGGGCCGTCGAAGTGCTTTTCGTGTCCGCAGCCACCGGTAAAGCCGCCGCCGTGGATATAGATCAGCACCGGCAGCCGGTCCCCCTCTTTGGCACTGTCGGGGGTAAAGATATTCAGAAACAGGCAGTCCTCACTGTAAGTATAGCTCTCGCCCCGGCGGAACTCGTTGTAGTAGAATACCTTTTTCAGATTCTCCTCTTCATTATAAAAGGAACGGGGCTGGTAGGAGCAGGCACCGTAACTTGTGGCATCGTATACGCCGTCCCAACGGGTGACCTGCACCGGATATTCCCACCGGCCCGCATTGGCGTAGCGGATGCCCTTATAGGCAGCCGTCCCCGCCACACGCCCAGCGGTGCCTTGCAGGGCACCGCAGGGAGTATTGACGATATAATCCATAAACACCTCTTATTCTGCTTCTTCAGCAGGTTGATTACGGGCAGCCAGCTTCTTGGCGGCCATTTCCCCACGGACTTCCGGGGTGATGTTCCATACGAACTTAAAGGCAGACCAGGAGCCCAGCAGGAATACCGCGGGGATCAGCACGCACAGGACCTTCAGACCGAACACGGTACCGGCACTCTGCACGGCAGCGGTGCCCTCATAGCCGATCCATGCCAGGCCGTACAGGGCAAAGCCCTGACCGATGGTCTGACCGATACGGCGGGACAGGTTGAAGGTGCCGTAGATGGAGCCTTCCGTACGCTTGCCGGTGATATGCTCGTTGTAGTCGATGGCTTCGCCCACCAGACCCCACTGCATCTGGATGGAAACCATACCCATACCGGCACCCACGCCCAAAATCACACCGTGGAGCAGCGGATGGACATCCATCACCAAATGCATCACGAACAGCAGCACGCAGATGCCGCCACCGATGAGCAGGGAGTGACGGATCACCTTTTCAAGACCCAGCTTTCTGCACATGAAGGGCACCAGGATCATGGCACCGATCATGAAAGGGCTGGACAGAGCAGAGCTGATGGACTGGTAAGTAACATCGTGGTACACACCGGAGTACATATACATACCCAGGGTCTGTACCGCGTACTGCATCAGGCAGATGCAGACACCGTGGATGCACAGTGCCACGAAGGGACGGTTGGTTTTGATGACGGTGATAATATCGGCGATCTTGATGTCGTCGGCCTTGGTCTGCTCGCCCACCACCGTACGCTCCTCGGTCATGGCGTAGTGGAGGAAGCAGATCACGAAGCCCACCACAGCACAGGCAACACCGGCGATGGTGTAGCCCACAGTCTCTCTGTCACCGAACATGCCCACGATCACAGGGCCCAGCAGGCCGGGGATCATATTGCCGAACATAGAGCCAACGCCACGGGCAGAGGACAAGGATGCACGCTCTGCGTCGTTGGTGGACATGGCAGACAGCAGGCTGCCCATGGGAATGTTGAACATGGTATAGGCTGCCTCATACAAAATCTTGCAGGAGAACAGCATGACTACGGTAAGGATGCCGTCAAAGAAGGTGGGCACTGTCCACAGGGCGATGGCAGTCACCGCAAGCAGGGGTGTGGAACGGAGCAGCCAGGGGCGGAATTTGCCCTTTTTGTTCTGCTTTCTTGCGAATGCCTTATCCATCAGGGCTCCCATAAGGGGGTCGTTGATGGCGTCCCAGATGGTCCAGATGATGACCAGGGTACCCAGCAGCACAGGGTCAACGCCCAATGCGTTGGTGCAGTACATGGTGAACAGGCTGCCCATCAGGGTAAAGGTCATGCAGCCGCCCCAGTCGCCGAACATGTAGCCGAACCAATGCTTCTTGGTCAGGCCGGTCTTAGGTGCTTTTGCCATTTTTTTATCCTCCGGTTTGTTATTTTATACTTTGGCCGTTGCTTTCAATGGCCTTATATATAAGTTACCAAACTGTGAATAAAAAGTAAACATCAAAAACACTTTTTTCTCAAGATCCCGGTTTTCTTGACCTGGAAATTTTTATATGATATGATGAAAAAAATTTGTATTTTTGGAGTGAATTATTTTGAAGAAGATCTTATGCCTATTGCTCTCAGCAGTGCTGCTGCTTTCCGGCTGCAAGGGTGAAGCCCCGGCAGAAGAAACGACAGTCCGGGATGCCACTTATACCGTCACCGTTCACACCATGGGCGGCATGGCTATGCCCGGTGTGCAGGTGTATATTTACAACGGCGACGAGCTGGAAAGCTTCGGTCAGACCGACGATAACGGTCTGTTCACCGCCACCATGCCGGAATATGACGGCTACACCGTGAAGCTGGAGTCCGTGCCCAAGGGCTATGTGACCCAGGACAGCTACACCTTCTCCGGTACCGATGCACAAATCCGGCTGGAGTCCCGGCTCATTGAGGACAGCCTTTCCGGTGCCTATCTGGGCGTGGGTGATGTGATGTACGACTTCACCGTCACGGCTGCCGACGGCAGCCAGGTGACGCTGTCCGAAATGCTCTCAGAAAAGGACATGGTCCTTATCAACTTCTTCTACACCACCTGCGGCCCCTGTGTCAACGAGTTTCCCTTTATGCAGCAGGCCTATGAAATGTATCAGGACAAGGTGGAAGTGATCGCTTTGAGCAGCGAACCAACCGACACCCCTGAAAAGCTGGCGGACTTTGCTAACGCGTATGGCTTGACCTTCAAGATCGGTCAGGATCCAGTTGACTTCCTGAATGCCCTGCGGATTGGCAGCATTCCGACCACACTGATGGTAGATCGTTTTGGCACAATCTGTCTGATCGAAACCGGC
>JAZNZG010000045.1:0-2610 GCA_045594825.1 Faecousia sp.
TTCCGCGTTTTCAAGGCCGCAGGAGAAACGGATCAGGTCGGCTCCCACACCGCAGGCCTCCAGCTGCTCGTCGGTCATCTGCCGGTGGGTCGCAGAGGCAGGATGCAGGCAGCAGGTACGGGAGTCTGCCACATGGGTCTCGATGGAGCCCAGCTTCAGGTGCTTCATGAAGGTCTCTGCCGCTTTCCGTCCGCCATGAAGACCGAAGGAAATAACGCCGCAGGAGCCATTGGGCAGGTACTTCTTTGCTACCTCGTAGTACTTGTCACCGGGCAGGCCGCAGTACTTGACCCATGCAACCTTGGGATTCTGCTGCAAGTATTCTGCCACCTTTTGGGCATTTTCACAATGCTGCTTCATGCGGAAGGGCAGGCTCTCCAGGCCCAGATTCAGATAGAAAGCACTCTGGGGAGACTGGATGGAGCCCAAATCACGCATCAGCTGGGCAGTACATTTGGTGATAAAGGCACCGGCAAGGCCAAAGCGTTCGGTATAGGTGACGCCATGGTAGCTGTCGTCGGGAGTACACAGGCCGGGGAATTTGTCGGGGTACTTGGTCCAGTCGAACTTGCCGGAGTCAACGATACAGCCGCCCACAGCTACGCCGTGACCGTCCATATACTTGGTAGTGGAGTGGGTGACGATGTCAGCACCCCATTCAATGGGACGGCAGTTGACCGGTGTAGCAAAGGTGTTGTCGATGATGAAGGGGATGCCGTTGTCATGGGCTGCCTTGGCAAACACCTCGATGTCCAGCACATTCAGTGCGGGGTTGGCAATGGTCTCGCCGAACACCAGCTTGGTGTTGGGACGGATGGCTGCACAGATCTCCTCGTAAGTAGCATCGGGGCTGACAAAGGTGGCGTCGATACCCATACGCTTCATAGTGACGGAGATCAGGTTGAAGGTGCCGCCGTAGATGGCAGAACTGGATACAATATGGTCACCGCAGGAGGCGATGTTAAACATAGCATAGAAGTTGGCTGCCTGGCCGGAGCCGGTGAGCATGCCGGCGGTGCCGCCTTCCATGGCAGCGATCTTTGCGGCAGTCATGTCACAGGTGGGATTCTGCAGACGGGAGTAAAAATAACCGGATGCCTCCAGGTCAAAGAGCTTGCCCATGTCCTCGCTTGTAGCATACTTGAAAGTGGTGCTTTGGACAATGGGGAACTGGCGGGGCTCGCCATTGCCGGGCTGATAGCCTGCCTGGATGGCCAGGGTTTCCATACGCAGCTTGTTTTCCATAGGTTTCACCTCGAAGTAGATTTCATGGAAACATTGTACCGCTTGTCTCGATTTTTGTCAATCAATAATGGAAGTACTTATAAAACACGGGATAGACATTCAAAAACTGCTGCAATGTGGTGCGGGTGTTGCTGCCGGGGTCGTTAATTGTAAAGTTGGCAGCCGTGACGCTTGAGCCGGTAAAGCCGGTAATGACCACCCAGTGCTGACCGCCGGAGGATTTTCTCGCTCCCAGCAGCACAGGCTTGCCCTGCCGCAGTAATGACAGAATGTTGTTCAGATCGTAATCTGTCACCACAGTATAATGACTGGGCCAATAGACACTTCCCGAGGCAGTATAGGTCAGCTTTTTACTCATGGCATCGGGGTAAATGGTGGTGCCGGTATGGCAGGACTCCATCATAGCGATGGCGGTGGTGGCACAGCCGATCTCCCGGATGGTCTTGCCGGAAGTGCCGATGGTCACATTGGCCCAGCGGCTGTCCGTTTGCTTAAAGTTGGGAACAGCCAAGGATATTGCCGTACTTTCCGTCATGCTGCCGGACAGGTACCGGCTGCTGACCCAGCCGGTTTTGGTGCCGTGGTAAAGGACCCTTGTCCAGGAGCCGGAGGTCTTCAGCTTCAGCACCACTTCTCCCCCGTAAAGACTGGCTACCTTTGCATAGGATGTACCGGCTCCGGTGCGGACGTTCAAAGAGCCGCTGACATTCACTTTTACAGGCGTGCCCTCTACGGCTGTGATGTAGTCGCTATGGCAGTATCCGTACTTGCCTTTGGCGTATTCCACCTGCCACCAGGAACCGGAACGACTGAGAAGTGTCACATAGCTTCCCTTTTTCAATGTGGTCAGCACCGCCGAGCCGGAGGATGCCTTGGCTCTTACATTCAGCGGCTGAGAGTGCGTAGTCACCGCACCGGCAAAAGAATCCATGGCTGCAGCATTGGCAGTCATGGAGAACATTCCAAATATCACAGCCAAAATCAGTAGTATTGGGATTATTTTTCTCATGGTTTTCCTCGCTTTTTGTGGATTTTTGGCACTTTCGCCGTGAGGATTATACCATGAAGCCCCTCTTTTGAGAACAGTCCAAATAATGGAAACACGGCACGGGATAACCCGTGCCGTGTCCTGTTTGTATTGATTCACATGCCTGCCATCATGTGAATTAGTGGATGAACAGGCTCAGAATGATTAAGATGATGGAACCAAAAGCAGGTACCAGGATGGAGCCGATGGACCAGGTCTTCAGGCTGGTCTTGATGTCCATGCCGGAGAAGTTGGTAACCACATGGAAGTAAGAGTCGTTCAGGTAGCTGGGGCACATGGTGGTCAGGCACAGAGCCAGAGCAGCCAGGTAGGGGTTG
>JAZNZG010000046.1:0-1827 GCA_045594825.1 Faecousia sp.
CGATGGCCGATCTTCTTCTTCTCGTTCTTCTTTGCCTTGTACTTGAAGACGTCGATCTTCTTGCCCTTACCGTTCTTAATAGCCTTAGCCTCCACGGAAGCACCCTCTACCACGGGGGTACCGATCTTGGAGTTGTCGCCGGCCAGAACAGCCAGAACCTGGTCGAACTTCACGGTAGCCTCTGCTTCAACCTCCAGCTTTTCGATGTACAGGACATCACCCTCAGCTACGGTATACTGCTTACCACCGGTCACGATAACTGCTTTCATTTTCTTTTTCACCTACTTTATAATGTGTAGTCTCGCTCTAAAGGCGGGTGACCGCAGGTCTCCAACTTAAGCCTTTTCAATGCGGCTGGACTATTTTAGCATTTGTCAATAGAATTGTCAAGGCGTTTTTGCAACTTTTTATTGCGTTTTTTGGGGATTTTGGTATACTAAGAAAAAACAAGGGAGGGGTTTGTATGAAGCGTCTGATCCTGCTGCTTTTGGTCGCGGCTGTGGTGCTTTGCTGTGCCGGCTGCAGCACGCCGGAGCAGACCACCCTCTTTTGCATGGACACGGTGATGGATATTCAAATCTGGGGAAAAGATGCCCGCCAGGGCCTGTCCGTTACGGCACAGGTGCTGGAAGAGCTGGAAAATACATGGTCGGTCACGGACCCGGACTCCCTGCTGAATCAGAGCATGGAGCCGGACCATGATTTATTGCGGCAGGCAGAAAAACTGTGTGAGCGTACAGGCGGTGCCTTCGATCCCCATTTGGGGGCGTTGAGCCGGGCATGGGGTTTTTACGATGAACAGTACCGCGTCCCAACACAGCAGCAGATAACCGCTGCCCTTGCCCAGTCCGGGTGGGATCTGGGAGCAGCCCTGAAGGGTTATGCCGGGAACCGGTGCGTGGCGGCTCTGGAGCAGCTGCATGTGGACCGGGCCATCTTGAATCTGGGGGGCAATATACAGACCTACGGAGAAAAGGCGGATGGCAGTCCCTGGCAGGTGGGTATCCAAAACCCTAATGGCAGCAATTACATCGGCGTCTTGTCGGTGGAAGGCACCATGGCCATCGTCACCTCCGGGGACTACCAGCGGTATTTTGAGGAAAAGGGCGTCCGCTATCATCATATTTTGGACCCGCAGACCGGTTATCCCGCCGATTCCGGAGTGCGGTCCGTGACGGTGATCTGCCGGGACGGCCTTACCGCCGACGCCCTTTCCACAGCCCTGTTTGTTATGGGCATGGAGGAGGGAACGGCCCTGTGGCGGGCAAGCGATGATTTTGAAGCAGTGTTTATTTTGACCGACGGCAGCATCCATGCCACGGAGGGTGCGGTACTGTCCGGCTGTGAATATGAGGTAATTGGGCGTGAAGAGTAAGGTTTGGATCTGGCTGTTTGCCGTGCTGGCGGTGGTCTGCGGGGCGTTGAGCCTGTGGCTGCTGCTGCCGGGAGACAATGCCGCTGCCGTTGAGGTATGGTCGGAAGGAGAGCTGCTGTACACCCTGCCCCTGGACACAGACAGGGAAGTGGCCGTCACCACCTCCCGGGGCACCAATACCGTCACAGTTCGGGACGGTGAAGTGGCTGTGACGGCTGCGGACTGTCCGGACGGTTGGTGCATGAAGCGGGGCTACTGCTCCTCAGGGGCACAAATCGTATGCCTGCCCCACCGTTTGGTGCTGAAATTCACAGCCCGGCAGGAAGTAGACGGCATTGTGGGATAAAATTTTTCAAAAACCGAGAAAAAAGTATTGACAAATACAGGGTGCTTGGCTATAATAATCAAGCGTTCGGACGATTAGCTCAGCTGGCTAGAGCATCCGCTTGACG
>JAZNZG010000047.1:0-1928 GCA_045594825.1 Faecousia sp.
ACCATCAGGCCGCGGGGAGTGTCAACTGCAACGCCCAGGTTAACATGATTGAACAGGCGGATGTTGTTGTCATCCAGCATGTTGGCATTCAGGTCGGGGTAGTTCAGCAGGGTGCGGGAAACAGCATACAGAATGATGTCGCCCAAAGTGATGCCTGCATAGTCGCCGCCGGCAGCCTTCAGCTGCTTGCGGTAATTCAGGATGCCGGTAGCATCGAAGGAAGTGTTGTGGGTCAGCTGAGCCATGGTGTGCAAGGAAGTGGTCATGGACTTGCTGATGGCACGGCGGATGCCGCTGAACTTCACATCCTTGTATTCAGCTTCTTCTGCAGCAGGTGCAGGAGCAGCAGCGGGAGCAGGAGCGGCCACAGGAGCGGGAGCAGCAACAACGGGAGCGGCAGTGGCAACAGGTGCGTTGGCCATCAGCTCACGAATATCGCGTTCGATGATACGGCCGTTGGGGCCGGTACCGGTTGCCAGGGATGCATCCACACCGGCAGTAGCAGCCAGCTTCTTTGCTCTGGGAGATACGGCAGCACCGGACTTGGCAGCTGCGGGAGCAGCGGCTGCACCCTTAACGCCGATCTTGCAGACAGCTTCCAGACAGGGAACTTCGTCGCCTGCTTCGAACAGGATCTCCAGCAGTTCGCCTTCGGCAGTGGACTCGCACTCGAAGGAAGCCTTGTCGGTTTCATAAGTAAACAGGATATCGCCGATCTTGATCTGATCGCCAACTTTCTTCAGCCATTCACCGATGATGCAGGATTCCACGGTAATACCGGCCTTGGGCATGATGACGGTCTCAACACCGCCGGCAACAGGAGCAGCCTCAGCAGCTGCAGCAGGAGCAGCTTCAGCAGGAGCTTCCACGGGAGCGGGAGTTCCGCCGATACCCTTCAGGCAATCAGTGGGCTCACCCTTGGGGCCGACTGCACATACATTTACCAGGCAGGGAACTTCGTCACCGGCTTCATAGAAGATAGCCAGCAGCTCACCTTCGGCAGTGGACTCACACTCGAAGGAAGCCTTGTCGGTTTCATAAGTAAACAGGATATCGCCCACCTTGATCTGGTCACCAACATTCTTCAGCCATTCGCCGATGATGCAGGATTCCACGGTGATGCCGGCCTTGGGCATCAAAATACCCTGTGCCTTGGTTGCAACTGCAGCGGGAGCAGCTGCGGGGGCTGCGGCAGGAGCTGCAGCAGCGGCAGGAGTCTCTGCTGCCGGCTCGGTGGATGCTGCACCGCCCTTCAGAGCGGAAACATCTTCACCGGGATTGCCGATCGCACATACATTCTGCAGGCAAGGCACTTCATCGCCTGCCTCAAAGAAGATCTCCAGCAGCGTGCCTGCTGCGGTGGATTCACATTCGAAGGAAGCTTTGTCGGTTTCGTAAGTGAACAAAATGTCACCCACATTGATCTGATCGCCCACTTGCTTCAGCCATTCGCCGATGATACAGCTTTCAACTGTAATACCAGCCTTGGGCATAATTACTGCGTTTGCCAAAGGTATGTCCTCCTTTAATTTTTCATGGTTTACTCCGGGCTGGTCCAAAAGAGCATACTTCCAGAGTCCCCCATTGTTATAGCGTGTTAATTATAACACCACATAACAAAATCGTCAAGTGTCAATTCCGCAAAAAGGAAAAAGGTCTGCCGAAAAGTACGGCAGACCTCCAGTTTTCTCTTACAGCAGAACCGTTCCGAAGGCCTGGGCAGCCTTCTGAAACGGCTCCGGCATGGTTTCGTCGGAAATGAGGTAATCCACATCCTCCATGGTAGCAAAGGTATAGGGCATCAGACAGCGGAGCTTTTCCTGTCCACACATAATGACGCTGGTTCTGGCCTTACGGATCACCAATCGCTTCACCAGCATATCCCCTTCTGTACCGCAGGTAAAGCCGGCATCCACGCTGCAGCCGGA
>JAZNZG010000048.1:0-5766 GCA_045594825.1 Faecousia sp.
GAGTTGCTTGCTTTTGTTGTCTTCCTAAGACCGCTTGGCCTCCGACTTGGGCAAACGCATGGAACGCAGATTCCTGCTGATCATGCCCGGCTCCTGCCAGCGGGTCTTTGCCGGCGACCGCATCTATGACGGTGTGGGCCCGGAGGAGGTGGAGTGGAAGTCCTTTATCCCCGTACAGGTGCCCGGCCTGTCGGAGGTGGCCTACACCCGGGTGTCCTTTTGGGGCGGCACGGTGTGCCATGTTGAGGCCGGCAGAAAATAGCACCCAAAGCCTCCCCTGCATAAGGGGAGGTCGGAGGGGTTGACAATCCCCCAGTCACCGCCATTGGCGGTGACAGCCCTGCCGGGCCCGCGCCCCCTTTGTCCGCTTCGCGGACATTTCCCCCGCTGACGGGGGAATCTGCCCTTTACACAAGGGGGCCTTGGTGGATGCGGGGGGTGGAAAATGAGGTGAAATATGGAAGATTTAGAAAAAGTGCGGCAGTGGCTGCAGACCTTCCCCCTGTGGGAGGATGACCTGTTCATCGACTACACCGGGGCGGTGCCGGGGAACACCGGTGTGTATCCCGTGGGCCTGGAGGAGCTGTCCCGGCAGGGGGATATTTTGGGTAATGTCACTGCCCGGTGCCGGTACCGCTTTTCCCTGTACCGGGTCGCCCACCGTCAGCAGGACGGAACGGACAATGCCGGCTGGCTCATGACTTTTCAGAGCTGGGTGCAGGAGCAAAGTGCCCTGGGCCTGGCTCCCGCCTTTGGGGATGTTCCCGCCGGGGAACGGCTCCGGGCGGAGAAGGGAAGGCTGCAACAGGCCGAGCAGACCGGCACAGGGGTCTACCGCGTGGACCTTATTGCAGATTTTGTGAAGAAATTTACAGCATAAAAAAGGAGAATGTTTATGGCAAAGATCGAACGAAAGTATTTGGCACATTTTATCAACACCGCCCAGCCCGGCGATGAGGCGGTTTATGAACGCCTGGGCAAGGACCTGGAGGAGTACAGCCCCGAAATGTCCGCTCAGGTGGATACCAAGAAGAATATCCTGGGGCAGACCTCCATCCTCATCTCCGGCTACGAAAAGACCGGTGCCGTGGAGCCCTACTACGCCGAGGCAGGCTCCGGCCTGTTTGAACGCCTCCAGGGCATCATCGACGATGCTCTGGTGCTGGACGATGTGAAGGCCGATGTGGTGGAGGTCAAGCTGTGGGAGGATGCCGAGGGTACTGCCTATCCCGCTACCCGGGAGGAGTGCTACATCGAGGTGACCTCCTACGGCGGCGATACCACCGGTTATCAGATCCCCTTTACCGTCCACTATACCGGCAACAAGGTGAAGGGTACCTTTGATGTAAACACCAAGGTATTTACAGAAGGCTAAGAATTGTATTTGTACTTTCTTGCGTCGCCAAGAAAGTACCAAAGAAGGCGACTTAAGGGGTTGCTGAGGGTCAAGCCGCCCCCTTAAGAATCCCCAGGCCTCTCCAACGGAAGGCGTCGCCGTTTTTATGGCTGCACCTCCAACGATTGAAAAGAGGTACGCAAAATCATAACAGGAGGAGAAAATGGAAAAATTACAGTTTGACAGCGGTGTGAAATGCTACCGGGTAGGGGAGGGCGTTTTGAAGTTCAATCCCTGTGACCCCAATGTATACGCCCGCTTTTTGGAGGCCGCGGAGGAGATCCGCACCGTGGAAGAACAGCTGCAGGAGCAGGCCAAGGCCCTCACCGGCCGGGACGCAGGCACTGCGGCGGTGGTGCTGATGCAGGAGGCTGACAAAAAAATGAAGGTACTGCTGAACAAAATCTTCGGCGGCGACAACGATTTTGAACAGATCCTCAAGGGGGTCAATCTGCTGGCGGTGGCCGGCAACGGAGAGCGGATCATTACCAATCTCTTTGCGGCCTTGCAGCCTGTTTTGGTGGACGGTGCCAGGGAATTTACCCGGCAGGCCACCCATGACGCGGTGGAAAAGGCCAACCTCCGCCGCAGCCAATGCTGAACGCCTGGCAGCTTCCGGTGGTGTGTGAGCTGGGGGGCAAAAGCTACCCCATCCACACCGACTACCGGGATATACTGGAAATCTTCTCCTGGCTCAACGACCCCGACCTGCCGGACTTTGTCCGGTGGGAGGTGGCTCTGGCTTTGTTTTTTGAGGGGCCTGTCCCGGAAGAACAGAAGCAGGCGGCAGCGGAATACCTGTGTTTGTTTCTCACCGGGGGTCAGAAGGAGGACAAGCCCGGCCCCCGGCTTTTGGATTGGGAGGCGGACGCTCCTGCCATTATCGCCGACATCAATAAGGTGGCTGGGCAGGAGATCCGCGGCCTGAGCTATGTTCACTGGTGGACCTTTTTAAGCTGGTTCCATGCCATTGGCGACGGTCAGCTGGCAACTTTGGTGTCCATCCGGGACAAGCTGGCCCGGGGCAAGCACCTGGAGGGCTGGGAAAAGGAGTTCTACCGGGAGAATAAAAAACGGGTAGACCTACCGAAAAAATACTCCGCCCGGGAACGGGCGGAGCAGGAACGGCTGAACGCTCTGCTGGCGTGAAGCCTTATTTGATAAAAGGCAGGTGAATTTATGGCAGAAAAAACAACCCTCATCTCCCTGGATACCGGGGGGATCGCAGGTATCGCGGCGGCGGTGGTGGCTCTGAAGGGACTGGGGAAGGTGCTCTCCTCCATCTCCCAGGGCGTGAAGGAGGCCTTCACCGTGGAAGGCTACCGGGACTACCTGCAGACCGTCAGCCGTTTCGGCAAGAACCTTGCCAAGGAACTGCTGGTGCTGCAGATGGCCTTCGGCAGACTTAAGGTGGCCATCGCCAAGGCCTTTGCACCTATTTTGGAGGTGGTGGTGCCTTACATCAACCGGGCCATCTTCGCCATGATCCGCTTTGCGGATACGGTACATCAGTTTTTAAGAGGACTCATCGCCGGGATCGGCGGTACCGATGCTTTGGCGGACTCCGCCCAAAATGCCGCGGATAGCGAAAAGGCCCTTGCAAAGGCTGCCACCTCTGCCGGCAAGGCGGCAAAACGCAGCCTTATGGGACTGGACCAGCTGGAACGGCTGAACGCACCCACCGGGGGCGGCAGCAGCTTCAGCTATGCACCCTACGACGACACTGTCACGCCCCAGGTGCAGAGCATGGTGGACCGGTTCATGGCACTCATCAAACCCCTTCTGGACATCGACCTGAGCATGCTGAAAACCGAGCTGCAGAGCCTTTGGGAGGCCCTGGGCAAGTTGGGTGATTTGGCATCCCAGGCGGTGAGCCGGCTGTGGAATGAGGTGCTGATACCCTTTGCCGCATGGCTGCTGGAAATACTCGCTCCCGTGCTGGCATCGGCATGGGCAGGTGCATTGGAACTGGTTGCCGCGGCTGCCCAAACGGTGATGGAGGGCGTTCACACCCTGTGGCAGGCTCTGCAGCCGGTGGTAAAGTTCATCGGCGGTACGGTGGTGCTGCTGGTGAATCAGTGGCGGCAGGCCTTTCTGGAGCTTGCGGGCGTGATTCAGGAAAAGGGAACAAGCATGGCTGCCGTGTTCCAAAATATTGGACAGGTATTCCAGGTGCTTTGGAGTAAGATCAGCCCCCTTCTGAAGTCTTTGCGGGCCAGCTTTATGGAGATACTGGGCGGCTTTTCCACCACCGTCAGTACCATGGTGGGCTTTATCACCGACATTCTGCTGGGTCTGACGGAATTTTTGGCAGGTGCCTTTACCGGTGACTGGAAACGGGCCTGGGAGGGCATCAAGACCTTTATGAAGGGCTTGGTCAACGGTATCATCGGTCTGCTTAACAGCATGATCGCCAGGATCGTGTCCGCTCTCAACGCGGTGATACGGGCGGCCAACAGCTTGTCCTTTACCGTGCCGGACTGGGTGCCTGCCGTCGGCGGCAAAAAGTTTGGTCTGAGCATGCGGACCGTTACCGCACCCCAAATTCCCTATTTGGCTCAGGGTGCGGTGCTGCCTGCCAACAGGCCGTTTTTGGCCATGGTGGGCGACCAGCGTCACGGCACCAATGTGGAAGCTCCTCTTGCCACCATCCAGGAGGCGGTGGCTACGGTGATGGAAGATCAGACCGCCGCCATTTTGGCTGGCTTTGAGACCTCCACACGGGTCCAGCGGGATATTCTGGAGGCGGTGCTGGGTATTTCCATCGGTGATGAGGTCATCGCGAATGCCGTGTCCCGGTACAACCGGAAGATGGCGGTGGTGAGAGGAGGTGCCCTGTGACCTACTGTGAAGCATACAAAGTGGCGGATATGCCCTTGCTGGCTCCCGATCAGGATGTGGAGCTGCAATTCAGCGACCTGGATGCCAGCGATGCCGGCCGCGACGAGTCCGGCGTGATGCACCGTATGGTGGTACGCCGCCGGGTCAAGGCCTGGGCCTTTACCTATTCCCATATTACGGCTCAGGAATACGCCTACATGCAATCCCTCTTTGACGGACGGGATACCTTCACCTTTACTTATCCCAATGCCGACGGCACGGTGAGCACCTGCACCGCCTACTGCTCCAGCGGCAGTATTGCCCTGCGGAACCTCCCCGCCGGCATTTACAAGAATTACAAGTTCAGCATTATCCAGTGTTAGGAGGCGGCTATGCTAAAATCGATCTTGGTGCTGCCCGACGGCAGCGAGCTCACCTCCGGCACCGGTACGGTGGATGCCATTTGCTCCATCCGGCTGACCCAAAGCGTCAACGATTCCCGGGAGCTGAGTCCCGGCTCCGTATGCTCTGCTATGCTGGAGGCGGAAATTTTTACCCCCGGCGGTCAGCTGGAGCTGCAGACCGGGTCCCAGGTGCGTTTTTACCGGGAGCTGGAGGGTGTACGCCACGACATGGGCCTGTTCATTTTGGAAAAGCCCTTAAGAAAAAGTGCCAACACCTTGTCCCTGACCGCCTATGACCGGGTGAGTCTGCTGGACAAGGATCTGAGCAACTGGCTGGCTGGTCTGACCGGCTGGCCCTACCGGCTGCAGGACTTTGCGGAAATGGTATGTGCGGCCTGCGGCCTGGAGCCTGTCAGCACCCAGCTGCCCAACGGGGACTTTCCCGTGGCCGCCTTTACCGCACAGGGCATTACCGGCCGCCAGCTCATCTCCTGGGCGGCTCAGGCAGCCGGCAGGTTCTGCCGTGCCACAGCCGACGGCAGGCTGGAATTTGCGTGGTACACCCCCGCTCCCTACACCGTCGGCCCGGAAAAACAGGTAAGCTTCGCTTTTTCCGGGGGCGACCTGGCCATCACCGGTGTGGAGGCCGATTATGAAAACGATAATCTGACCCTTACAGGCATCGCTGCCGCATCTCAAGGCAGTCATGTGACGCTTAACAATGTATGGGAGCCGGTGTACTACATGGGCGGTCTGCAGTTTGAGGACTACACCGTTGCACCCATTGAAAAGGTGCAGGTGCAGCAGACCCAGACGGATGTGGGTGCGGTGTACCCGGATGTTTCCGAAGGCAACACCTACACCGTCACCGGCAACGGCCTGCTGACGGCTACCATGGCGGAGGCTTTGGAGCCGGTGGCAGAAAATCTTTATACACAGCTGCAGGGATTTTCATACACGCCCTGCAGCATTTCCATGCCTGCAAATCCCTGGCTGAAGGCCGGTGACATCCTCACGGTGACTGACCCCAACGGCAACACCTTCACCACCTGCATCATGACCAAGGTCCAGGCAGGTCAGAAGGATACCCTCACCTGCACCGGCAGTCCCCGCCGGGACAGCAGCAGTGCGGTGAACGAACTGGAC
>JAZNZG010000049.1:0-9677 GCA_045594825.1 Faecousia sp.
AACGACATGGCTACGATCCGACTTGGTGCTCTCCGAAGAGGACGAGGGCTACCGCCGCTATGATAAGCCCGTGGCGGATATCTTCCGGCTGGATGGCTATGAGACCGTTAAGGCTTATTTCATGATCAACAGCGAGGATAAGGAGCTGGGCGATGACGGCAACATCCGCTTCTTTGAGGGCAACTTCAACCTGAGCATGTACCCCTCCGAGACTGTGCGGCTGAACCACACCCTGGATGCCTACTTCCCCAACGATACCCAGGTGGTGTATGAATCCAGCAACGAGAACATCGTCACCATCGATGAATACGGTACCGTAGTGGCCAAGGCAGAAGGCTTCGGCTCTGTCACCGTGAAAGTCCTGATGGACGACCGCAGCACCTACTACTCCGAGTCCGTGTCTGTGGAAGTCAAGGATCCTTACATCACCACCGGACCCAGCCTGACCCACTACTTCGGCCTGGGCGGCACCGTTACTGTTCCCGAGGATCTGCATCTGACGGAGATCGGCAGCTTTGCCTTCGCAAACTTCGACTATGTTCCCAAGACAGAGGAAGAACTGGCCTTTGACGATGCCGAGTCCACAAAGCAGTGGTACATCGGTGAAGAAACCGTTACCAAGGTCATCCTCCCTGAGGGTGTGGAAAAGATCGGTGCTTACGCATTTGCAAACCTCACTGCCTTGGAAGAGATCGTGCTGCCTTCTTCCATGCAGGCCATTGAGTACGGTGCGTTCTATGGCTGTTCCAGCCTGCAGAAGATCACCTTTGCCGGTGAAAACAATCTGCAGATCATCAACCAGAGTGCTTTTGAAGGCTGCGATCTGCAGGATACCATCGATCTGTCCTCCGTCTGCGTTATTTCCAACTATGCCTTTGCCGGCAACCAGGATCTGGAAGGCGTCATCACCACAGACGCACTGCTGTCCATCGGCGAATATGCCTTTGCCGGCTGTAAGAGCCTGTCCGCGTTCACCCTGGAAGCTGCCAAGGTCAAGTACGGCCCCTACGCTTTCACCGGCTGTGAATCTCTGGAATCCTTCTATGTGAACGCCTCTGTCCTGCCTGACGGTATGTTCTATGAATGTGACAACCTGGCAGAAGTGACCATCGGCCCCGATGTGAATGAGATCGGTGAATTTGCTTTCCGGGATACCAAGATCTCTTCCTTCACCGTGGAGTCCGGTAACAAGGCATACAAGGCTCAGACCGCCGACTATATCGTGTCCGGTGACGGTGCTACCTTGTACGCTGTGGCCCCCACCTTTGTCGGTGAGTTCACCGCAGCAAATGCGGGCAATGCTGCTATCACCACCGTGGGCAAGGGTGCTTTCTCCCACAATACGGACATCACCTCTGTGGTCCTGCCCAAGGTAACCGCAGTTGGCGATTACGGCTTCGGTTCTTCTGAGGATCTGGAGTCTGTGACCCTGGGCACTCTTACAAACATCGGTGAGTACGCCTTCTTCGAGACCGCTATCTCCCAGGTGCCTGCATTTGCACAGAACGCTTCCATCGGCCGTTATGCCTTTGCATATACCGATGTGACTGAGGTCAGCATTCCCGACGGTGCCGTGATCCCCGAGGGTATGTTTGCCCAGTGTAAGAGCCTGGAGCGTGTCAGCGTTGGCAACGATGTAAACCTGGGCGACTTCGCCTTTAATATGGACAAGGATGAGTCCTTTACCATTGAGCACTACGACGAAGGCGACGAGCGTTACTTCTACTATGTGTTCGGCTCTGCTCTGACCGAGCTGACCATCGGCGACAATGCCGTCATCGGTGAGAATGCCTTTGCAGGTCACGCAAGCCTGGAGACCGTCACCCTGGGTGCCGGTGCAGACCTGGGCTACATGGCATTCTACAACTGTGATGCTCTGACCGAGATCGACCTGAGCAAGGCCAAGTATATCGGTGACTATGCCCTGTCCGGTGACGTTTACTATGTCTGCCTGGACGACGCTATGGCTTATGCAGCCGTCAGCGACGATGGTCAGTACATTTACACCTACCACGCACCCGAGATCACCGTGGCAGACCTGTCCGGTGCAGAGAGCGTTGGGGAATACGCCTTCGCATACTGCCAGGCTATGACCGATGTGGTGCTGAACCCCGCCATTACTGAGATTGCTCAGTACACCTTCGCCGGCTGTGACAGCCTGGTGAACATCAACCTGGAAAATGTGGTTACCGTGGGCGACTACGCCTTTATGGAATCCAAGGCTTTGGCTTCCGTGGATCTGTCTGCAGCCGAGACCCTGGGCGAGTATGCCTTTGTTAACGGCAAGGCTTTGGCAGAAGTGAAGCTGAACCCCAACGGTGTGACCATGGCCGAAGGCACCTTCGCTTACTGCCAGCTGCTGGAAGCCCCCCAGAACCTGAATGCCGTCACCAATGTGGGCGACTACGCATTCGCTTACACCGCCATTGTAGATGCGGATCTGTCCGGTGCTGAGCACATCGGAGACCATGCATTTATGAAGGAAGAGCTGACGCCCTTCACCGTGAAGTTTGGCGAAAACCTGAAGACCCTGGGTGACAACCCCTTCGCAATGTGCCAGGTGGAGCCTCTGAGCATTACCGCAGTCAACACCTTCAACGGTGTGGACTATGAAAATGTTTCTTACACCTACGATATCTCCGACACCGTTCATGTGATCAACGGTTCTGTGTATGCCCAGGTTCCCACCGGTCTGGAGCTCATCACCTACGCCGGTATCGACGGCAAGGACATGAAGGTTGCGGACAACACCGTTCGCGTTACCGCACTGGCCTTTGCAGGCAGCGATGTGGAGCTGGTGACCCTGCCCTACACCACCGAATCCATCGGTCATAAGGCGTTCTTCGGCTGTGAGAATCTGCAGTATGTGGTATTCAACAGCTACTACGCACCCGTCCTGGAGGAGGAGTTTGACTCCACCTACTACGAAACCTATGACCATGTTCCCGGCACCGGCAACTTCGGCTCCTACACCGACTATGACGGCACCGAAGTGGAGATCAACGGAACCGGAATGCTGCCCTGGTACATGTGGAATGCCACCAGCGGCCTGTACTCCAATGTGTTCTACGGTGCAAACTTCATGGATTATGTGGGCTTCGTGGAAACAAAGGCTACCATGGTCCGTCCTGCCAACGGTCAGGGTTACGATTCCTTCATTATGGAGCAGTACTTTGACCGGGTCATCAACGGCACAAACGCAGCCGATGACACCACCCTGGCAGCCATCGCAGCCATCAACACCATCCCTGAGCGTGTTGCCTTCACTGATAAGGCTATCGTGGATGCAGCCCGTGCAGCATACAGCAAGATCGCAACCACCGAGCAGCAAGCCCTGGTCTACAACTACGGCGTCCTGGTTTCTGCTGAACAGAGAATCATCGCACTGGATCCTGCAAACCAGGAGGGTGCAGAGGAGTCTCCCGTCGAGGTGGTTACCGACAATTCCAACATGTGGCTGATCGCCATTATCGCTGCAGTGATCGTGATCTGCATGGTGATCAATGCCATCGTAACGGGCAAGTTCAAGGCCCTGTGGCTGAAGCTGAAGGCCATTGACTGGGCCGGTATCGCCAGGAAGATCGTGAACTTCTTTAAGGCAATTCCCGGTGCATTCAAAACCCTGTTCGGCAAGATCAAGAAGCTGCTGGCCAAGAAGCCCAAAAGAGAAAAGCCTGCCCTGGATCTTTCCCAGGCAGAAGAAACCGCAGAAGAGGAAGTTCCCGCAGAGGAGATCCCTGCACAGGAAGTTCCCGCAGAAGAAAAGACTGAAGAATAAGTGACACCTGTCTCCCTGCAGAGCATGGCTCTGCAGGGAAGGCGGGGACAGTAATGAAGGAAGATGCGGATCATGAATCTGAAAATCAAAACGACACTTACCGTTTTACTGCTCCTGGTGCTGGTGCTGTTCACCGCAGGCTGCAGTGAAGAAGCGACTCCGTATCAGATCAATGACGCGGAAGGCTACTCCGTCAGCGTCAAATACGACGCTAACGGCGGCTATTTCGGCACAAACACTTATGTGGTCGTAGATAGCTACAATGTTTCCAATTTGAATACAAACAGCAACGGCGAGGTTGAGATCGCCCTGCTGTCTCCCGATAATGAAGTTCGCGGCATCGACGCATATGCGGTACAGAACCCCGGCTACTTCCTGGCCGGCTGGTATACCGACCGTACCGAGACTGCCGACGGTTATACTTACAGCGGCAAGTGGGATTTCGCCACCAGCCGTTTGAGCGTGGATCCCTCCAAGGAGTATACCTCTGAGGAACCGGAGCTGGTGCTGTATGCTGTTTGGGTCCCCAAGTTTGCCATCGAGTTCTATGACAGAGCTTCCGGTGAACTGATGCAGACCTACGAATTTAACCCCACCGCCGCAGAGGATATCCTGGTTCCCGCCTGGGACGAGGAGACCGGTGCCATCGACATGTATAAGTTCCCTGAAAAGAAGGGCTACACCTTCCAGGCTGCTTATTACGACGCGGAAGGCACTCAGCCGGTAGATACCGCTGCTGTGATCCACACCGGTACAGTCAATGAGGCCACCGGTGCCGCGGAGAACCCCACCATGAAGCTATATCTGGACTGGACCGAGGGTGAATGGTACCGCATCTATAATGTGGATCAGTTCCTGGACAACGCCAGCGTTTCCGGCAACTATGAGATCTACGCCGATCTGGACTTTGAAGGCAAGATCTGGCCCACCAGCCTGATGTACGGCAATTTCTCCGGCTCCATCGTGGGCAACGGACATACCTTCCGGAACATCAATGCAGAACAGACCAACAACTCCAAGAACAACGCAGGCCTGTTCGGCTACCTGGCAGAGGGTGCGTCTATTTCCGACTTGACTTTGGAAAATGTCACCGTGACCATCAAGTCCGGTACCCGTGTTGCCGGCACCAGCTACGGTCTGCTGGCAGGCACGATTTCCGAAAATGCCATGTTTGAAAATGTTGTTATCAAGGACAGCAAGCTTTGCATTGATTCTTCCTGCTACTTCGGTACCCAGGACTATACCATCGGCCTGCTGTGCGGTATGGGCAATGCCCCCATTGATGCTTCCGGCATTGTTTGTGAAGTAACCGGCGAACCCGATGTGCTGTGGGTCAGCGTTTCTGACGGCGTGGTCACCCTGCTGGATGAAGCACCTGTTGACTATCCTGTTCCTCCCGAGCCCCTTCCCGATGAGGAAGTGCCCGCTGAGGACGCAGAATAAAGCGTAATTACTGACATCCGTTTGGATGCCCTAAAATAAAGGAGCGTAAACCATGAAAAAGAAAATTCTGTCCATCGTGCTGTGCATTGCAATGTGCATCAGCATGGTAAGCATGCTGACCGGCTGCGGCGGTGGCAAGGCTGATGCCTTCGTTATCATGACCGAACAGCTGGACGGCCTGTTCAACCCCTTCTTCTCCACCTCTGCAAACGACGGCACCATCGTTTCCATGACCCAGATCAGCATGCTGTCTGCGGACTATGTGAACGGTGAAGTCCAGGTCGCTTACGGCGAAAACGAAGCCGTAGTTACCAAGGACTACGATGTGGTGGAAAACGATGACGGCACCGTTACCTACACCTTTGTTCTGAAGAATGGTATCCAGTTCTCCGACGGTCATCCTCTGACCATGGAAGACGTGCTGTTCAACTACTATGTCTATCTGGACCCCGTGTATACCGGCTCCAACACCCTGTACTCCACCGACATTTTGGGTCTGAACGAGTACCGCACCCAGACCGTGGGCTCCGGCTCCGATGACAGCGACGATCTGATCTCCTCCCAGGCTTCCACCAGAGCCCAGGCTCGTATCAATGAACTGGTCAACCTGTTCCATTCCGAGCTGAAGGCCTCTGCCACCAACGAAGTGAGTGAAGAGACCATGCGTAATGCCATTATGAGCTATTCCGTCAGCTCCGGCTACCAGTCCGCTATTTCCAACGATCCTTCCGAAGTTACCAGCCAGAACCTGCTGGAGGACTATGAGTACGCTCTGTCCGAGTTCAAGAAGGAACTGGAAACCGACTACATTGGTGCAAAGGATTCCTATGTGGATGCTCCTTATGATACCCACGAAGAGTTCCAGGACGAGATCTTCTGCTTCATGTACACCGAAGGCTATGTGGATGTAGAGTACGCTCTGGATGCCGAAGGCAAGATCGACCGTACCACCATGAAGACCCTGACCCGTCAGTATCCCGACTCCATCACCACCAAGGAAGCTGCCATCGAGTATGTTTACAATGATACCGTTGCCCGCCAGCTGGACATCATCCTGTACTACTGGGCAACCGGCAATACTCTGCTGACCGAGTTCACCGCAAAGGCTAAGGAAGTTATCCTCCATGAGAATGTTGCCGACGACGGCTCTCTGGCAGTTGAAAACATCTCCGGTATCGTTTCTCTGGGCCACACCGATGCAGCCGGCTCCGTTATCAATGTCAACGGCACCGACTACACCGTCGCCTCCGGCCATAATGCCGACGGCACCGTTACAAACGAAAATGAGTACGATGTTCTGCAGATCACCATTGACGGTGTTGACCCCAAGGCCATCTGGAACTTCGCACTGACCGTTGCTCCTCAGCACTACTACGGCGAAGGCAGCTCCGTGGGCGTTGACATCGAAAACAACAAGTTTGGTGTCGAGTTCGCAAGCTTTGACTTCATGACCGACATCGTGCAGTCCACCCGTAACATCAAGCTGCCCATGGGTGCCGGTGCTTACAGAGTTACCGACAGCGAAAACAGCGATGCTCCCGGCGAAAGCTCCTTCTACATCAATAACGTCGTCTACTTCAAGGCCAACGAAAACTTCCATACCGTAGGCGAGGGCATTGAAAACGCAAAGATCGAAAAGATCCGTTACCAGATCGTTTCTTCCAACAACGCCATCGCTGCTCTGCAGGACGGCACTGTTCACTACATCACTCCCAGCCTGACCACCGAAAACTACGAGAAGCTGGAAGAGCTGGGCTCCAAGGGCGTTGTCATGCTGCAGTCCAAGCAGCTGGGTTACGGTTATATCGGCGTCAACTCCGCCAAGGTCAACGACATCAACCTGCGTAAGGCCATCATGTGCTCCATGAATACCGCCCTGGCACTGGACTACTACCGCTCCGGCACCGCAGAGCGTATCTACTGGCCCATGTCCAGAATCTCCTGGGCATACCCCACCGGCGATGCCGCTGAAGACAACGGCAAGGATTATCCCCAGATCGGTGCTTGGAGCGACGACACCGCAAGAACCAACATCGAGCGTTACATGCAGGAAGCCGGCGTTTCTGCCGGTGACAGTGCACTGAAGGTCACCTTCACCATCGCAGGCTCCAGCCTCCAGGATCACCCCACCTACAAGGTGTTCCGTGACGCAGCAGCTCTGCTGAACGATATGGGCTGGGATGTTGAAGTGGTATGTGACACCCAGGCTCTGACTAAGATCAATACCGGTGCTCTGGAAGTTTGGGCCGCTGCATGGTCCTCCGCTCTGAACCCCGATATGTACCAGGACTACCACAAGAATTCTACCGCAACCTCCACCCTGGCATGGGGTTATAACTACCTGAAGAACAGCGGCTCCGCTGAGGAAATGGCTATTCTGAACGACCTGTCCGACCTCATCGACCAGGCCCGTGAAACCAACGATCAGGCTGTCCGTGCCGACCTGTACGAGCAGGCTATGAGCCAGGTTCTGGATCTGGCTGTGGAGCTGCCTGTCTACCAGCGTAGTGTTCTGTATGCTTACAACTCTAAGGTGATCGATTCCGACAGCATTTCCGAGGAGGTCAATCCTTACAGCTCTCCTCTGGACCGCATTTGGGAGATTGAATTTGCCGGTTAATTGAATCGGAGGGACTTATGTTTAAATATATCGTTAAACGAATTGCGTACGCAATTTTGATCCTCCTTGGCGTTTCTCTGATTATTTACTTCCTGATCCGGTTGATGCCCGTTGACTTTATCCAGGATAAGATCAACGCCATCAACCAGGGCGGTGCTACCGTCAGTGAAGAAACCGTCCAGGCCATGTACGAAATGTACGGTTTGGGTGACGACAGCTTCATGGGTATTTTGGGAGGCTATGTGAATTGGTTGGCTGCCCTGGCCAAATTTGACCTGGGCACCAGCTTCGTCCACGGTATTCCTGTTGCACAGGTCATCGTGGAGCATATGGGCATCTCCTTTGCCATCGCTCTCGTTGCTACTGTTTTTGAGTTCATGATCGCTATCCCCCTGGGCATTACCGCAGCGACCCACCAGTACAGCATCCGTGACTATGTGGTCACGATCCTGGTTATGATCGGTATTTCTCTGCCATCTTTCTTCTTCGGCAACATGCTGAAGGATATGCTGGCACTGAAGCTGGGGTGGTTCCCGGCTTCCGGTCTGGTGAACGCAACGGTGTCCAACTCCGGCTTTGCCCTGCTGTTGGACTACCTGCACCACATGTTTATCCCGGTGCTGACCATCGTTATTTTGAGCATTGGCCCCAGAATGCGTATGACCAGAGCCAACATGCTGGAAGTCATGAACTCCGACTACATCCGCACCGCCCGTGCCAAGGGCCTTAAGGAGAGCGTGGTCATCAACAAACACGCTTTCCGCAACACTCTGATCCCCCTGGTCACCTCCCTGGCAGGTCTGCTGCCCAGCCTGTTCTCCGGTGCCATCATCACCGAGCAGGTGTTCAACCTTCCCGGTATCGGTAACGTTGCACTGGATGCCATGAATCGCGGTGACATTCCCTTTATCATGGGCTACAATATGTTCCTGGCATTACTGAGCGTTCTGGGCGTTCTGCTGGCTGACCTGATGTACGGCCTGGTGGATCCCAGAGTGAAACTGGAGTAAGGAGGTTTCAGGTATGGAAGAACTGAAGAACGAAGAAATTCAGAACAAACCCGTAGATACCGAAGAGCCTCTTGATAAAAATGTCCGGTTAATGTCTCCCACCCGTATGGTGGTACGGCGTTTCTTCCGCTCCCGTTTAAGTATCGTAGGTCTGATCATGGTCATCGGCCTGTTCCTGTTCAGCTTCCTGGGTCCTGTGCTCCTGGCTGACACCACCGAGGACTATACCGACGATACCAAGTGGGGCGAGATCGAGCTGGATGAAAGCGGCAAGACCGAGTATGCTACCGGCACCGCCACCTATACCGTGGACGGTGTGGAGTATACCGTTCGCCAGACCACGGAGAAGTCCTTGAAGGACAACCTCCGTGCCACCCCCTCCTCCGAGCACTGGCTGGGCACCGACAACGAAGGCTATGACGTTTTCGTTCGTCTGATGTACGGCGGCCGGATCTCTCTGACCGTCAGCTTTATCGCCGTGTTCCTCATCACCGTCATCGGTGTTGTTATGGGCGGTCTGGCCGGCTTCTTCGGCGGTGCCGTGGACAATATCATCATGCGTGTGTGTGATGTGTTGATCTGTCTGCCCGGCGTTCCTATTCTGCTGATCATCAATACCATTCTGGACGCATCGGATATCGATGCCAAGTACAGGATCTACCTGCTGATGATCTACCTGACCTTCATCTCCTGGCCCGGCACTGCCCGACTGGTCAGAGGTCAGATCCTTTCCCTGCGTGAGCAGGAATTTATGGTGGCTGCGGAAGCTATGGGCTACTCCACCGGCCGCAAGATCTTCAAGCATCTGGTTCCCAATGTCATGCCT
>JAZNZG010000050.1:0-2127 GCA_045594825.1 Faecousia sp.
CCATAGGTTTAAAGCGTAATTGGCTGTCCGCCCTGCGGACATGAAATGACCCTTGACTGTGCTACTAATCACTTAGACAGTCAAGGGTCATTTCATTGAGATGGTGGGTTCAATCATCATTGGCTACCTCGCTTTCAGTTACTCGGCAATATCGGTTTCGAAATCCGCTCCGATGCCCTTCCGATTACTCTGCCAGCAAACGAATATACTTTCATATTCTGCATCCGGAACATTTCACTTAAAATACTGCCTGTACACGCATACGGTAAATCGGCGGTCAGTTTTTCGGCAATTACAGCTTTCCACTTATTTGCGTTTACCGCTGTGTGTAAGAGGAGATGCCCTCTCGTGTAAATAAAATAGCACAACAAAACGAGAATTGCAACATGGAATATTATATAAAATGCACAATAAATTCTTGTGCAGAATATAAAATTTATAAGGTTACGAACCGCGGCTCGTGCTCCATGGCGGGGATGATCCGCTCCATCAGATCCACGGTACGCAGACGAAGGCAGGAGGTGTTGATGCAGGGATGGCAGCCGATCCATTCACCCTCCAGAAGATCCCGGTCAATGAGCAGCTGTACCCGATGCTCCCGGTCATTCATCAGACCCAGAACGCTGAGGGAGCCGGGGGTGATGTCCAAAAATTCCTCCATGAACCGGGGCTCGGCAAAGGACAGACGGGAGGAGCCGATCTGGGCAGACAGATCCTTGGTCTTGAAGGGCTTGTCGCCGGGCATGAGGAGCAAATAAAAATCCGTCTTTTGCCGGTTGCACAGCATAAGATTTTTGCAGATGGTGGCCTCCAGGACTTCATCCACAGCTGCACAGGCCTCCATGGTCATGGCGGCATCGTGATCGATACGCTGATAGGAGATACTCAGCTTGTCCAGCAGGTCGTAGACCCGTACTTCCTTGGAAAGCCGGCAGCTGCAGTCCTCCGGCCGACCCTGTACCAGTTTCATATCGTGACCCTCTTTTCTTGATTTTTCACCAGTATACCACGGAAAGTCCCCACCCGCAAGGCAAAAAAATAAACCCTCCGTAACGGAAGGTGGTAACGATAACCATAGGTTTAAAGCGTAATTTCATGTCCGCCCTGCGGACAAAAATAAACCCTCCTTACGGAAGGCAGTAACGATACCGGGCAAAAATAATCGGGCAACAAATAAGGAAAGCCATCGTGCGTAATCGGCTGTCCGCCCTGCGGACATGAAATGACCCTTGATTGCTGCACCTTGTGATCGGTACATTTTGTGCAATCAAGGGTCATTTCTCTTCTATCTTGATATCTAACATCATTGGTTAACCTCTCTTTCTACGGCATGAGACGATCTTCTTCCCAACATCAGCCTCTCTCATTCACTGCACTTCCAATATTCAAACAATATCCCTTCAGCGAGATGAACTTATGTGTGAGAAAATTCTTATATTTATGAAGAACATCGTCTTTAGGTCCTCAATACACATTGGATCGGCGTTCAGCACACAACAGCCCAGTTTACAATTTCAAACGGCATATTGATTATTGCTTCTTGCTTTTTTTGGATTTTTGCTTTTGGCGTAACTACAAATAATTCAAACATTCACTTATGATTTATGAGTTGTATGCCTTTTGCTTTTTTCCTATGATCCAAGTAATATTAGAACCTGAGGATTTACGTGTACATTGGTATCACCTCTTGTCTATAAAATAGCACAACTTTCGCATGAAATCAATATGGAAAATTATATAAAACTGACAAAATGAACTTGTGCAAAATACAGAAATGCGTCATATACGGACAAAAAGCTATTGACAGAACGGGCGATATTCTGTTATAGTGTCTTTGAAGGCGGGCTTTTTGCCCGCCGTTTTCGCATAAAAAGCCGCCGGTTTGAACCGGCGGCTTTCCGTTTCCATTAAGCGGCTTTCTTCCGGGATGCATCCACAAAGTGACCGATCACCATAACGATGGCAAACAGGAGGACATACCACAGGCAAGCCTTGCCGTGGCTGAAGATGCAGGCCACCACCATGAACACACTGCCGCAGATGGCCAGGATGGGCATTACAAAACGGCGAAGCACATTCTGCTCCTTCTCCTTGCGGATCCACTGGACGAGGATGGGCAGGTACATC
>JAZNZG010000051.1:0-3832 GCA_045594825.1 Faecousia sp.
GCCCATACCAAAGGCAAAGCCGGAGTACTTTTCAGGGTCAATGCCGCAGCAGGACAGCACGTCGGGATGTACCATACCTGCACCCAACAGCTCGATCCAGCCTTCGCCGTGGCAGGTGGAGCAGACTTGTCCGTCAACTTCACCAGTGCCGTGGCACTTATGGCACTGCATATCCATTTCGCAGCTGGGTTCGGTAAAGGGGAAATGATGGGGACGGAAGCGCATTTCAGCATCCTGTCCGTAAATGCTCTTCATGACTTTTGTCAATGCACCCTTCAGATCTCCCATGGTGATATGCTCATCCACTACAAGGCCTTCGATCTGGTGGAACAAGGGGGAGTGTGTAGCATCGGCTTCATCTTTACGGAAGACACGGCCGGGAGCCAGCATGCACAGAGGGGGCTTGTTGTTTTCCATAAAGCGGATCTGCATGGGGCTGGTCTGTGTGCGAAGCAGGACCTGATCTTCATCGTCAAAGTAGAAAGTATCGGAACGGTCGCGGGAGGGGTGGCCTTCCTCGATATTCAATCTAGTGAAGTTGTAGTCAGCCAGTTCCACTTCGGGTCCGTCAACGATCTGATAACCCATACCAACAAACAGATCTTTGATCTGCTGCAGGACCTGATTCATGGGATGCTCATGACCCATGGTAACAGGCTCGCCGGGGATGGTAACGTCCAGAGATTCTGCAGCAAGCTTTGCCTGCAGCACCGCAGCACCGATCTCCGCTTTTCTCTCCTCCAGCTTTTCCTCAATAACTGCACGGACAGAGTTGGCCAGCTGACCCATTACGGGACGCTCTTCAGCAGACAGTTTACCCATCTGCTTCAATACTGCTGTCAGTTCACCCTTTTTACCAAGAATACGAACACGCAGTTCCTCCAAAGCGGCAGGTGTAGTGGCATTATTCAATTCTGCCAATGCCTGCTGCTTGATTTGCTCTAATTGTACTTTCATTGCGAGGCTCCTTCCGTTTTTCGCTAATAAAATCTCAAAAAATTGTAGCATATTCAATATTAAATTGCAAGACTATTTTCCATGCTGTGTGCCTTGACGGTAAAATTTTGTAATGCTATGATTAGATAAATAATTGGGGGTGTGAATATGAATTATATGCAGATCAACGATGGATTTGTTGCAGAGCTGTTGCCTGTAAGACCTGTGGATTCACACAAAGGAAATTTTGGGAGGATTTTACTATTATGCGGCAGCAGGGGTTATACCGGAGCACCTGCTTTGTCCGCTATGGGGGCCTTGCGTTCCGGTGCCGGTGTTGTCTATTTGGGCGTTCCCGAGAGCATATATGCAATTGAAGCGGTCAAGCTTACCGAACCCATCGTTTTTCCGTTAGCAGATCATAACGGCATGCTGTCAGCTTTTGCGTTAACTGAGATCATTGAAAGATTGCACAGAATGGACGCGGTGCTGATTGGACCCGGTTTAGGACAATCAGATGGAACATTTTTGACAGTCAAGACTGTTTTGGAAAGCTTTAAAGGCCCGGTTGTGGTGGATGCAGATGGAATAAACGTTTTGTCCGGACATATAGATATTTTACGAGGCAGGACAGGCCCAACCATTATAACACCCCATGCAGGTGAGTTCCAGCGTATTTGTGGTAAAATGCTGGACAATCGCATTGAAGCAGCAGTTGAATTTGCAAACGACGTGAACTGTATCGTAGTGTTAAAAGGACACGAGTCTGTGATCACGGATGGAAAATCCTGTTATATCAACACTACTGGAAATCCGGGTATGGCAACCGGCGGCAGCGGTGATGTTTTGGCAGGTATTATTGTAAGCTTGTTGGGACAAGGGGTAGCTCCTTTAGAGGCTGCTGCATGTGGTGCGTGGCTCCATGGCAGAGCTGGAGATGTTTGTGCCCAGGAGCTTGGTCAGTATGGCATGTTGCCTACTGATATGCTGAATGTCCTGCCTAAACTTTTAAAATAAGGCGGGATGATATGAAACGTATGTTGACAGCAACAATATTCCTGTTGCTGTTTCTTGCCGGCTGTAGCAGTAAAGATTCTGGTATGGAGCAAGCACTGATGTTACGTCAAAATCTGCAGCGAAGCAGCTGTCGCTTTACGGCAGAAATTACGGCGGATTATGGGGATGTGATGCATGAATTTACAATGCAATGTGAAGCGGATGAATCCGGAAATTTGAAATTTACTGTTACAGAACCGGAAACGATACAGGGTATTACCGGAACAATTGACGCAACTGGCGGAAATCTTACCTTTGATGATACGGTGCTTGCCTTTGAACTTTTAACAGACGATCAGATCACACCGGTCAGTGCCCCCTGGATTTTGGTCCGTACCTTACGGGGCGGTTATATACATGCAGCCGCCTTGACGGATGAGGGTGTAGAAGTGGTTATCAACGATTCCTATGAGGAGGACAGCCTGCAGCTGGATATTTGGCTGGATCAAAATAATTATCCCAAAGAAGCTGAAATTTTATGGCAAGGACGACGCATCCTGTCGCTTATCATAAAAGAGTTTTCCTATCTGTAGCATTTTGTCGCATTACACATAGGATAAATTGACGGTGCTGCCGTATATTTTTCTTTTGTGCGTGGGAGAATATCTTTAGCCGCGTTACATATGGAGAATTCCGGTAGCGCAGGCAATGATTTCTCACGGAGCGTGAAGCATATGGACAGCGTGGTCAGGCGTGGTGACATTTTCTACGCAGATCTTTCTCCGGTCGTCGGCAGTGAACAGGGTGGGACCAGACCGGTTCTGATCGTACAAAATGACACCGGAAACCGACATTCTCCTACGGTCATTGCAGCGGCAATTACAAGTCAAACAGGCAAGGCAAGACTACCGACCCACATCAACATCGCTGGAGGCAGCGTTGGTCTGAGCAAGGATTCTGTGATTCTCTTGGAGCAGATCCGAACGATCGATAAACGACGCCTGCGTGAGCATATGGGACATTTGGACGAGACCCAAATGTCAATGGTGGACGATGCGATTGCCGTGAGCTTTGGGCTCAGTGACCAAAGAGGTATATGAATGAAAATCCCCCCGATCGCATAAGTTGCGATAAGGGGGGGATTTTTGTGACTCAAAGCTATCCTGTTATTTTAAATTCAGAAAACGCGGGTATGGTACAAGTTGAAAAGCAAGGATTGTATTATCGGTTTCGATGTGTTTGCCACTTCAAACACAGGGGCATGTATGAAATCCATGTAAAGAGTGGAACAGAAAGCAAAAAACTAGGACTTTGTGTTCCAGAGGGTGGGAATTTCATTTTGAACACACGAATTCCTATAAAACAGATTCCGCCGGGTGGCATGTACTTTATTGCCGCAAGGAAAGACAGCGAGGAAAAAAACATTCTTCCTGTATGCAGTGAAGATCCTTTCCTGCATCTTGCGGAGCTGGAGAACGCAGTATATATTTTGCAAAATAATAGACCCGGTATTATTATTGGTTCGGGCTGCTGTCATCCAAAAGAAGCAGGATTTCTCGATCCATGACAATAGAACTGGCTGCGTTCAAACTAGTGATCTCTACAACATCACAGCCGGTAAGTCCCATAGCGGTTTTTGCGATGCAGGCACTTGCAATTGTCAAATCAAGTCCCGTTAGTTCATTATATGGTTCGCTCAAGGTTATACATAAACGATCGTCAATTGATTGAAGAGCAACGATCTGAACGTTTGCAGGGAAAGGAGAGATGCTTTCGTCAGTTACAGGTCCCAGAAGATACAGATTTAAAAAACCTTGCAGATCATTTTCGTAACCATCAAAATCCCAAATTTCGGGTTTAATGATGGCTTCCTCATTATTGTAGACTTCGGCAGCATTTC
>JAZNZG010000052.1:0-1683 GCA_045594825.1 Faecousia sp.
CAATCTGAATTTCGAGGCTGTGGGCGCTATCTGCGAGGATCCGGACTACAAAAAGCGTGTGCAGTTTGTTGCATCGGCAAAGGTGCCTACCTTAAAGCTGAAAATGTCTGCGGGCATCGACAGTCTGCGGCAATGCAAAGCCTTTGTGCAGCACTACGGACGAGTAAAATAATGTTTATCATTGCGTTTCTGCCGAATTCTTGATATACTAATAAGAAGACTAATCAAATCGGAGGTATCCGAATGGCCCAGAAGAAAAATACTGGAAAATATTTGAAACAAAACGTGCAGAAACGAAATGCACCGTTATATGCAAAGCCTAAAAAGGTCGGAAGATCCAAGCCCATTCCCAAAGCTGTGGTGATCATCACGATTCTGACGCTTCTTGTGGGGATCGCAGCATGTGTGTTCTTCCTCAGCAAGCTGGGATTCTCTATGTCCCTGCCCTCCTCTACCATTCCCGAGGGTGTGAAGATCGCCGGCGTGGATGTGGGCGGCATGAGCAAAAAGGAGGCTGCCGAGGCAGTCACCCAAAAAGTCGCGGACACCTATGGGTCTCAGCCTTTGGTGGTTACGGTTTTGGATCAGCAGCTGGAGATTACTCCCGCGGTTTCCCAGGTGGAGCTGGATGTGGACGGTGCCGTTGAGGATGCCTTCCGCTACGGTACGGAGGCCAATCCCGCCAAGTATGTGGATCTGGCTCCCCATCTGCATGTGGATGAAGAAGCCATTGCCCAGGCAATCGAGGCTTTCAGCGTCCATTTCCCCACCGACGGCACCACCGGCGGTTATGAGATTCTGACTCAGACCGTGGACGGTGAGGAGCAGACCTCTCTGGTCATTACCATTGGTACTGCCTCTTACAACTTTGACGCGGACGCCCTTTACGATGTGATCGTGGCAGCCTATTCCGACAACCGGTTTGAGGCGGCATATAACTGTACCCTGAACGCTGCGGAAACCGTTGACCTGGACGCAATTTATGAGCAGACCTGCACCGAGCCCCAGGACGCCACCTGGGATGCCGACACGCACCAGGTCGTGCCTTCCGTTACCGGTCTTCAGTTTGATCTGGAAGCCGCCAAGGCAGCTTTGGCGGAAGCTCAGCCCGGTGATACGCTGCAAATCCCCTACGAAAAGATCGAGCCTCAGATTTCCACAGAAAACCTGGAGGAGGCCCTGTTCCGGGATGTTTTGGGTACTTACACCGCAAAGTCCGGCAGCAGCTACAACCGGGACATCAACCTGAAGCTCTCCTGTGAAGCCATCGACGGCACGATCCTGTACCCCGGCGATGTGTTCAGCTATAACGATGCTTTGGGTGAGCGTACTCCCGAAAAGGGATATAAGCCAGCAGACTCCTACGAGGGCAGCAAGACCGTGCAGACCTATGGCGGCGGCATCTGCCAGGCATCCTCTTCCCTTTATTATTGCACCTTGATCGCGGATCTTGAAATCGTCAGACGTTCCAACCACGGCTTTGTCTCTTCCTATATGCCCTACGGCATGGACGCAACCGTGGCCTGGGGCGGTCCGGACTTCCAGTTCCGCAACAATACCAACTATCCCATCCGCATTGATGCGGAAGCCAACGGCGGCAGTGTCACCGTGTCTTTGGTGGGCACTGACGAAAAGGATTACTACGTGAAGATGGAGTACGAGATCCTCACCGTCAGCTACCCC
>JAZNZG010000053.1:0-2030 GCA_045594825.1 Faecousia sp.
GGATCGGGATCGCTGTCGGCGTAGTCATAGCCGAAGGGAACCTTCTGGCTGATGTATACATCGTCAACAGACAGGCCCTCAGACAGGGCATATGCCTGGGTCTGATCCAGGACAGCAGCCACATCCTCATAGGTCAGGCCCAAATTGTCGGAAGTGAAGTTATCCACAGAAAAGGCGGTATGGTTGGAATCCAAACCGGTGTCCAAAACTGCTACCACCATGCCGGTGCCGTCATAGCCGGATTCGCTGCTCTTGAAAATACCGGTCTCATAAATATTAACGGTATTTTCCACCAGCTGTGTTTCCGCTACCTGGTATTCCTCGCTGATGATGGTGCCTTCACCGTCGCCCAAAGACTGGGTCACAGCCCGGAAATCAGAAGCCTGGATACGGATCTCAAAACCACTGAGCAAACGGGAATAGTCCTCACCTGTTGTATAGGAGATGCCCAGCTCGTCCAGCTGGGTGAGGATACGATCCTTTTCGCCGGCCATCTGTGCTTCCAAAGCAGCAGCTTCGTGGGAGCTCAGTGCGTACTGGCCAAAGCTCATGACCTTGTCGGTCGCGTTGTAAGCATCCATAAGGTTGGGCACATCCACGGTAATAATGACAGAGATCTCGTCTGTCTGGCGGATGGTATCCGGAAGCTCAAACATAACGGAGCTGTCCACATAATCCTTATAGTCTACTTTGATGTCATCCCGCAGGGTGATTCCGGAGGTCTCATAAGCGGAAGCATGAGCCTCAACCTGAGGGATTGTGATTGCACCGAGGACAATTGTAACTGCCAGAACGACAGACAAAATTGCCCGGAACAATCCTGCAAAACGTCGATTTTTCATGTTTTTTCGCCTTTCTGTGGTGAAGTTCGCATAGTAACTGCATTATACATATTTACATACATACGCTATTTTATGATACTTCATTTCCGTTAAAAATGCAAGAAAATTCATTTAAAATGCAAAAATAAATACAAATCACATGGTTTTATCCATCATATGTGGACATTCCGTGGATATTTTCTCTTTTTGCAGGATTTACTTTCAGAAATTCCTGTGTTATACTGAAAATGACGAAATTTGCGACATGCCTCAAAGGGAGGAACCCTATGAAAAAAGACACCGCTAAACGCATCCGTCTGATCTACGGCATCCTTTTAAGCGTCAGCACCGTAGCCGCCGGCATCTGTTTGATCGCTGCCTGTCTGAGCATTTACCGCTCCGGAGGCGAGCAGATCTACACCGCACAAAAAGTGGCAGAGGCCTTTGCCGGTATTGCTTTCCCGGTGTATCTGTGCCTGGTGCTGATTTTGGGCGGCTTTATCCTGCACATCCTGCTCCCGTGGGAAAAGAACAAACTGAAGCCGGAAAAGAATCATGACGCCATTCTGGCCCGTCTTTTGGAAAAGCGGGACACAGATGACTGCGACCCTGCTTTGAAAGAGGAGATCCTGTATCAGCGGAAGCTTCGTAAGCAGGACCGGTTTTTGAGCCTGCTGCTTTTGGCAGCCGGCAGCATCGGCTTTTTGATCTACGGCACCAACCCCGCCAATTTCCATCAGACCGAGATCAACGCCTCCATGGCAAAAGCTGTCATCCTTCTTTTCTGCTATCTGGCTGTCCCCTTTGGTTTTGCTCTGGGTGCCGCGTACCGCAGAAAGCACAGCCTGCAAAAGGAAATCGAACTGGTCAAGCAGCTCCCCGCAGGCGAGCTTAGACCCGCCGCTCCGGCAAAAAGCTGCGGCTGCAAAAAGTTTCCTGTCCGCTGGGTGGTGCTGGGATTGGCTCTGCTGCTGCTGGTCTATGGCTTCTGCACAGGCGGCACTGCCGATGTGCTGACAAAGGCAATCAACATTTGCACCGAATGTGTAGGATTGGGGTGAGCATGATGAAAGAAAAACTGAAACAACTGATCCCCTCCAAACGCAGGATCATGCAGCTTTACTTCGGCTTGCTGCTGAACGCCAATCTGAAAGGCTTTGTCACCGGAAACATTTACCAGGGCAAGACCAAGATCATCTGTGCTCCCGG
>JAZNZG010000054.1:0-2130 GCA_045594825.1 Faecousia sp.
TCCGAAGATAACCACCAGGGACGAGCCGGGGATGACCATGCCCATAAAGCAGGTAATCAGGCAGATGGCCACCACCGTGCCAAGCTTGCCAAAGTTCCAACCCATGATGATACTGCCCATTTCCTCCGCCACATTCAGATCACCAAAAAGGGAGCCCAGCATATAACCGAATACGCAAACACCAATGGTGGAGGCTATGGTTTTAACGGAATCTCCGAATATTTTGGCAAGATTGGCGGGTTTAACCACGCTCTTGTCCTCAGCAACAAGGCAGGCGAAGATCGCGGCAACACCGCCGATAAACAAAAGGATGGAGCTGGAGAAATATTTGGCACCGGTCTCTCCCAGTCGTGCGGTAAAGAAGGTATCCTTGAACAAATAGTCCAGCACAAAGGGCAGCAGAATGATGACCGGAAGCAAAAGGCCTTTCCAGCCCTTTTTCAGTGTTTCCCGCAGGTTGGGCAGCTCTTCCTTGGGTATGGGCTTTACCTTGTAGTATTTACAGAAGCCCCACACCATAATGATCCGCTGCAAAACAAACCATATGGCGATGCCCCACAGGATGATCCAAAACTGGCCGGTGGTCAATTCCAGGGCAGGATAAACCGCTGTAAACGCACCCAGGGCCGCCATGATATTGGAGGAGGGGGGGATCATATTGCCCATATAGCTGGCGTTGCTTTCGATGTTTGCCGCAAGCTCCGGAGGGAATCCGGACCGCTTCATGGCAGGAATGGTCAAGGAACCTGTGGCCATAACATTTCCCGGACCGGAGCCGGACAGGGCTCCCATAAAGGTGCTGGCGATCACCGCCACATAACCGGCACCGCCGGTAACTCTGCCGATCACAGAGAGGATCACGGCAATACAGCTGTCAATGATTTTGGTCTTTGTTAAGATGATGGACATGGACACAAAGGCCACCATGGAGTATAAGAGGGATGTGGATAACGCGGCGTCTATGTAGGTCCAGACATTTCCCCATGTGCCCGTTATGGTGAGCAGCAGCAAAAAGCTTAACAGCACCGCCTCGTAAACAGGCCGTTTCAAAATTGCAAACCAAATAATGATCGCAACAAGCATTACGCCCAAATAGATCAGTGAAGATGGCATTTCTGTTTCCTTCTTTCATTTCCTTTTGGTTATATATTTAATATCTAACAAGTTATATTATCTTTATTTTTTCCAATTTGTCAAGCTTTTTTCTTGCTAAAAGCCCCTCGAGGGTTTATTATATTATCACACACCGAAAGGGGGAAGCACCATGAACACCCGACAGCTGCGTTATGCTTTGATGCTTTATGAAACCCGCAACTTTTCATCTGTGGCCGAAAAGCTGGGCATTACCCAACCGGCTTTGAGCAAGCAGATCCTGAATCTTGAGACTGAGCTGGGGGTCAAGCTTTTTGACCGCACCTGCGTACCCCTTTCCGTAACCCCTGCCGGCGAGCATTTCTTTCGGGAAGCCCAAAAGCTTTTGTACCGGGAGGACCAGCTGCTCCGCTCTATGCAGGATTTTACCTCCGGTAAGCGGGGCCGCCTGATTATCGGCATTTCTCCTTTCCGCAGCATGTATCTGCTCCCCAACGCCATGAAAAAGATAAAAGAGCAGTATCCGGATGTGGAAATTGTTTTACATGAAGCTGCCAGCGACATCCTTCGCAAAGAAGCGGCAGAGGGCAAATATGACTTTGCCATTGTAAATCTGCCCGTGGACGAATCGGTGCTGGATGTAACTCCCATCGAATCCGATGAGCTTGTATTGGCCGTTCCCGCAGAGCTTTGCGGCTCACTGCCCGATGTCTCTCACATAGAGCTGCGTGCCTGCAAGGACCTGCCCTTTATCGTGGTGGGAAAAACACAGGAGCTGCGTCGGTTGTTTGACCGGTGCTGCACCGCCGCGGATTTCCAGCCAAAGATCGCCATGGAAGTGGTTGGTCTCAGCACCGCCTGGGCCATGTGCCGTGCCGGTGTGGGTGCTGCCCTTTTACCCCGGCAGTTTGTGGAATACATGGGCACCGGCGACGCCATCCGGCTGTTTTCTCTGAAACAGGGCGTCCGTTCCCGTCAGCCAGCCATTATTATCCGCAAAGGTCAGTATCTATCGGAATATGCTCAAAGTCGGAGGCC
>JAZNZG010000055.1:0-14270 GCA_045594825.1 Faecousia sp.
CAGCTTCTCGCGGATGATCTCCGCCATGACCTGGCGTTCAGGCTGGTCGGTGGTAGAGTCTTCAGGGAAAAGGAACGGGCTCTCAATGGCATATTTACTGCATTCTTTCAGCAGTTCATCAATGCCGTCTCCGGTTTTTGCGGAAATAGGAATAATTGCAGAGAAGCTGGCAGCCTGTGAATAGACGGCAATCACATCCAACAGCTTTTCCTTCTCGACCGTATCAATTTTATTGATGACCAACACCACAGGACACTTGCGTGCGGTGATCTGTTCAATAAGTCCCTGCTCCTGCGGACCGATGGAGGCAATAGGTTCCACCATCATAATGGTCAGATCCACATCTGCAATGGATTCCTTTGTCACATTCACCATGTAGTCGCCAAGCTTGGTCCTGGGCTTATGAAAGCCGGGTGTATCCACAAAAACAAACTGGGTGTCATCCTTTGTCACGATGCCACAAATGCGGTTACGGGTGGTCTGTGGCTTATTGGAAACGATGGCGATCTTCTCACCAACAAGGCTGTTGGTCAGTGTAGACTTACCCACATTGGGGCGTCCTGCAATAGTAATCATAGCAGTTTTGGTTGCCATGGCTGTTCTCCTTTTTTTCTTTAGACACGCTGCATTCTCGGAATGGATGCAGCAATTATTTCTTCTTTTTTACGCATACGGGCTTTCTCCGGACCGTCATCCATGTGATCATAACCCAAAAGATGAAGTACAGAATGTATGGTAAGGTAGCCAACCTCTCGACGGGTACTGTGGCCAAATTCCTTTGCCTGTGCAACCGCACGCTCCAGCGAGATCGCCATATCACCCAGGGGACACAATCCGGTTTCCGGGTCTATATATTGGGACCAGTCATCCGGCTGATGTTCCGGTTCCAGCTGAAACATGGGAAAACTTAAAACATCCGTAGCCTTATCGATATTGCGGTATGCATTATTGATTGCACGAATTTCCCTGTCGTTGGTTACAAGAACGTTGATCTCACAAGGAACGCTGATCCCCTCCTGCTGCAGTGTTGCCTCAATGCACTTCGTGATCACGGCAGAAACCAGAGGCTTCTGCAGCGAGAAGCATGAGAAGGTCATATTGATCTTTAAATTCTTCATATTATACTTTCCTTTTATAGCGGCCCTGGAACTGTGTTTCCGGTTTTTTGACTTCAGGCTTCTTCTCCGCTTTTTCGTACGCATTGATGATCTGTTGTACCAGTGCATGACGCACCACATCGGCAGAAGTCAATTTGCAAATAGCAATATCCTTAACATTCTCAAGCACGCGAATCGCATCTTTCAGTCCGGAGGTACGATCAGCCGGCAGATCGATCTGCGTCACATCACCTGTAATTACGATCTTGGAGCCAAAGCCTAAACGGGTAAGAAACATTTTCATTTGTTCCTTAGTTGTGTTCTGGGCCTCGTCTAAAATAATAAAGCTGTCATCCAGCGTCCTGCCACGCATATATGCAAGAGGTGCCACCTCAATGGAGCCCCGCTCCTGATATTTTTGGAAAGTCTCCGGTCCAAGCATATCGTAAAGAGCATCATACAGCGGACGCAGGTAAGGATCAACTTTATTCTGCAGATCACCCGGCAGAAAACCCAGGCGTTCACCGGCTTCAACCGCAGGTCTTGTCAGAATGATACGATTCACGGTCCGCTCACGGAAGGCTGCCACCGCTGCAGCGACCGCCAAATACGTCTTACCGGTACCTGCAGGGCCAACACCAATGGTAATGGTATTTTTTCCGATGGCCTTCATGTACTCCTGCTGGCCAACAGTTTTTGCTTTGATGGGTTTACCCTTCGCAGTAATGCACACAACATCTTTGGCCATCTTGGCAACAAGTGCATCATTACCTTCACTGACAAGGGTTATGAGATAACGCACTCTCTGCTCATCAATCGTTTCACCTTTTGCCGCCAAAGAGAGCAGTCCTTCAAGGGTGCGGGCTGCTTTATCAACATTTTCAATGTCGCCTGTGACCTTCAGGTCTGTTCCCCTATTGACGATCTTTACATTTAAAGCTTCCTCGATACGCTTTATATTCTCGTCAAAGGACCCGAAAACGGCAATCAGGTCTTCCACCCGGTCCGCATTAACGATCCTCTCTGTAATGTTCTCCATAACTGTAAATATTCTCCTCTTTTTTAACCTGGCCGATCATCTCAAGGCAGGTGTAGCGTCCATTCATACAGCAGACTCTGTCAGCAACATGTATGATGCTGGAGTGGGATAACACCTGTCCGGAAATCATTTGTGCTTTCAAATATTCCAGGCCGGCTTGTTCCAACCAATCACACGAATCCTGCTCATCTTCATAAATTTCATAGGATTGCCATTCTTCCGTGACCAACGCAATCGGCAGCTGCATGCCACCGGGCAATTCCATAAAATTCTCCTTATACATTTTAACACAAGTAGTATCACAAATTCCACTATCTTTATAGAAATTTATCAGTTTTTTTCCGATGCGAAGGCTATATTTTCTTTGTACTGACAGCTTCTCACCTCTTTTTGCTGCGTATGTGGGGGTATATAGACATAATGTGCGGTATGTATATGCCATAATTTCTGCATCTGCATCGTTCGCCTGTATCGTCAGACCACAATCGGTGTAACCGGATACCAGAGTCTCCCCCGCTCTGACAGCCTGTCCGGGTTTGCATATTGGATTTCCTCTGTATACGGTTGCTGATGCAACGATCCCGTCCCTCGAAGCAACAATACTGCTTACTGATCTGTTTCTCATATTTTCTGTTGCATCCTGTTCTTTTTCACGCACCTGAATAGTTGCGACACAACCACGTGTGTTGACTCCAGCCCATTCAAGCTCAGGCAATGCTGACAAAAGCGTGTTTTTCATTTTCTCGCTCCGCACAACACTACGTAACGTTCCGAACCCTATTCCGCATTCTTCTGCCCGCTCTACGATCATATCAGTCGGGAGGCGGCTGTTTCCCTCAACATGAACAAAATAGATGCGTTTTGACAAGCCTACTGCCAACAGAAGAAGCAGCATGACTCCAATCAAAAAGGCAGGTCTTTTCCACAGTTTCATCACTTTCCAAAATAAACCGATCTTCCTTTGAACTTTAAGAGAATCACCTTTTTTTGATATAACCTCCTGAACCGTTTCAAAATCCTTTCTGTGTATTTTTATTTCAACAGTAAAATCTGCTGTGTATGTTACATCGTGTACTTCAATATTTCGCCCGATGATATGTTGAAGTGCAACAGATGGATCTGCACTGGTAACTTCCAGCTGAACCAGGCCTGCTAACGATTGCCACAAATTCATCTTATCCCCTCCTGACAAGGTGCACACTATCAATACAACCACCGATTACCAATCGTTCCTTTGTCATTTGCAGCAGCTTCAAGCCATTCCCTTGGACACAAAAATATCCAAACCGCACCTTGGCAAGAATCTCGCAGCAGCTATATTTTACAACGCCCCTATGATTCTCAATAAGCACCCGGTTTTCTCCGGATATTTCGGCCAGTGGCAAGCCGGGGTAAGGCTCTGTGTTCAGATCTATACTTTTGGAAACACGCTCCAGTATGCTCTCACGCCGTCCCATGTGATCAACTCCTTTTGTCAAGTCTATGAAATACATGTTATGAATTGAACCAATGGAACATAGTTTCTTACGGGGGGATCACTATGACTACAATTGGCAGACGATGGACAGGCATACTATCCGGACTTTGTATGATCGTTTTAATACTGGATTCCAAAACTGCTCTTACAGGTGCGAAAGACGGCTTAATGCTTTGCCTGAATGCAGTTATTCCGGCACTTTTCCCTTTCATCATAATCTCTGCAATATTTAATTCCAACATCATTGGACGAAAGATCAAATTTTTGCGGCCGCTGTGCAAAATGTGCGGCATACCGGCCGGTTGCGAATCTGTTTTGCTTTTAGGTCTGATCGGAGGTTACCCGGTTGGAGCACAGACTGTATACGATGCATATCGCGGTAACTGCATTGATGCCCCGACCGCGAAAAGGATACTCGGTTTTTGTAACAACGCAGGTCCATCCTTCATATTTGGAATCCTCTCCACACAATTTTCAACAAAAGGTTTAGTATGGATCATTTGGCTGATACATATTATTTCTGCACTTTTCGTCGGTGCAGTTCTTCCAAACAAGCAGGACACCGTTTCAAGCCTTAGTAATGTCACTGCGATTACACTCTCAAAAGCCATGGAAAATGCATTAAAGGTGTTGGCAAGCATTTGTGGCTGGGTCATATTATTTAGGATCATCATTTCATTTTTTAATTGCTGGTTCAGTTGGCTCCTTCCTGTGCCCTGGCAAGTCGCGATTGCGGGAATATTGGAACTGACAAATGGATGCTGTACATTATCTACTCTGCCGTCCGAAAGCTTGCAATTTGTAATTTGCTGTTGTCTTTTGTCCTTTGGAGGATTTTGTGTATTTTTACAAACTCTGAGCGTCACAAAAGAGCTTAGAGGCGGTTTGCATTTTTATGGGAAAATTCTCCAGACAACGGTAAGCTTTATCTTAGCTTGTATATTACAGCCCCTCCTCTTTTCTGGCGACAACAGGGTACCACTTCCCTACCTGTGCGTTGGGATATTATGCTTTATTCTCTTTCTCTATTTTTTACACCGCAAAAAAGTAGTAGCATTATAGAAAAAAGTGTTGTATAATAAAAAAACAGTTCACAAAGGGAGAATTAATATGCTGTTTCGTAAAAAAATTATTCGCTCCTGCGACTATTGTGCAAACGGAACCATGATCAGTAATGATCAGGTGCTGTGCAGCAAGCACGGCGTTGTGTCCATTTATTATAAGTGCCGTAAGTTTATATACGATCCCTGCAAGAGAGTCCCTGTTAAAGCCAAAGCTTTGGACTTCAAAAAGTTTGACGACGAAGATTTTACTCTGTAAAAACACCGGAAAGTGCAAACCACTTTCCGGTGTTTCTTTATTGCAGCATTTCAAGGAATTCATCCTCTGAAAGGATCGGGATCCCCAGTTCCCTTGCTTTACGCTCTTTCGAGCCGGCGTTTTCACCTACAACAACATAACTAGTCTTTTTGGAAACAGAGCCAGCAGCCTTGCCTCCGAAAAATTCGATTTTTTCCGTTGCTTCATCTCGTGTAAATTTACTTAATGCACCCGTAAGAACAAAGGTCATGCCCGCAAAACGGGCATCGGTTATAATCCGTTTGCTTTCAAAATTCACACCCGCATCCCGCAGACGCTGTATCATATGCTGTGACTGCGGTTGAGCAAACCAATCCATGATGAATTTTGCGGTAACGGTACCGACGTCCGAAACATTGGTCAGCTCCTCCTCAGTAGCCTGCATCAAACCGTCCAAAGAACCAAAGGCTCCCGCCAGGACCTTACCGGTCTTTGCTCCGACCTGTCGGATGCCTAAAGCATAGATCAAGCGGCTCACATCCTGCTGCTTGCTGCTTTCTATGGCACTCAGCAGTTTCTTTGCGGCAAGCTCTCCCTTTTGCCACAGACTCTTAATGTCATTTAAGGACAGATAATAAATATCAGCCGCTGACTTCAGCAGTCCTTTTTCGATCAAGCCTTCCACAATGGCACTACCCATGCCCTCAATATCCATTGCATCTCTGCTGACAAAATGAGCAATGTTTCTTGTAAGCTGTGCCGGACATTCCGCACCGGTGCAGCGTAAAAACGCACCGTCCTCATCCTGGCTTGTAGCGGCTCCGCATACCGGACAGACCTCCGGTAATTTATATGCAATTGCTCCGGAAGGTCGTTTGGAAACGTCTACATCCAAAATCTCCGGAATGATCTCGCCGGCTTTACGGATACGGACTGTATCACCAATGCGAATATCCCTCTGCGTGATAAAGTCCTGATTGTGAAGCGTTGCATTGGTCACAGTTGTTCCGGCCAATCGCACCGGACGGACAACAGCCTTCGGTGTAAGAACACCGGTTCTGCCAACCTGAACAATAATGTCTTCAATGACTGTGGGCTTGATCTCAGGCGGGTACTTATAGGCCGCAGCCCATCTTGGAAACTTTGCCGTGCTGCCCAACTCCTCGCGGAAAGCAAGATCATTCACTTTGACCACAGCACCGTCAATATCGCAGGTAAGGTCTTCCCTGCTCTCGTTAATATCCAAAATTGCCTGGTTGATCTGATCAATATTGGACAAGGTACTGAAGGGCACCACCTTAAAATGTAGATTACTAAGATATTCCAAAGATTCTGCATGACTTGTGAAGGTTACACCCTCTGCCAGCTGGACGTTAAAAATGTATATATCCAATCCTCGCTTTGCTGCAATCTTAGGATCCAGCTGACGCAGTGACCCTGCAGCGGCATTTCTGGGGTTGGCAAAAAGAGGCTTGCCTTCTTTTTCCTGAAAGGCATTCAGCTTTTCAAAACTGGTCTTCGGCATAAAGACTTCGCCACGAACGATCAGCTTGCCGGTGGTAAATGGAATCGTCATTGGAATGGAGCGAATTGTTTTGAGATTCTCCGTCACATCTTCTCCCACATTACCGTCGCCACGGGTAGCACCTCTTACAAATTGACCGTTTTCATACTCCAGTGCAACGGAAAGTCCGTCCACTTTAGGCTCAACGGTAAATGTAGCTCCGGGACGGCTTTCAAGAATTTTTGTCAAAAACTCATCCAGCTCTTCCAGTGAGAATACATCCTGCAGGCTCATAAGAGGAACGGTGTGCTCAACTTTTTCAAACTTGCTCAAGGCCTCGCCGCCGACTCTTTTGGTTGGGGAATCCGGTGAAGCAAGTTCCGGGTTTTCACCTTCCAAAATTTCCAACTCCCGCAAAAGACGGTCATATTCAAAATCCGGCATTGTGGGATTGTCCAAAACATAATATTTATAATTTGCTTCATTCAGAAGCGAGGTCAATTCCTGGATTCTCTGTTTATTATCCATAATTACCCTCCGGTTTGTAATAAGGTTTCCGGAACCTGCCCGACGATAATGGTTTCTGCCACTACCACCTGACTGGTCACGGTGAAATTATCGGTCCGCCCAAGCACGAGGACAGCCACATCCACACTTACCTCCAAGGTAAGCTGCTGTAATGTTTGATTGATTCCGGCCTCTGTAAAAGAGCTGGAAAAGGACGCATCCGAATTACGGATGGAAATGATATGAATGGGAATATGTGGACCCCTTCCGGAAAACAATTCAGGAAGTAAAAAGCTGCCAACCGGAATACCTAGATCCGTGGTGTCAAGGGCCAGGATCTCATCGTTGATGAGATTCAGTATGTCTGTTTTCAAGCGGTTGACCTCGCTCATGTTTGTTTTCAATGCGGTAATCCTGCCATTCAGGTCCTTTTCAAAATAGACGATCCGGTCATATTGGATAGAGCCGTCCTCGATCTGTTGGTCAATGGCATCGTTAATAAGATCAGATGTCGAATTGCGAACCTGTGTTTCCGCCAAATCACGGATCGTATCGTGATACTTGCTGCGAAACGCAAGTAAAAGGAGCAGCAAAACCGCAACGAGCATGACGATGCGGATCAAAAATCGCTGAAATCTGCGGTGCATAGCATCCCCCCGTGGGAGTCTATGCTAAGTTTAAGATAATATTACAACCGCTTCATATGGGCAGACGCAGTCTTTGCCATAAGCTTTTTGGTGCCAACACCGTCAAAAGCGATCTCAAGAAGTGCATCGCCACCCATTTTTATAACAGAAATCACCATGCCTTTTCCAAATGCGGTATGCTGCACCATATCACCCTTGTTCAGTTCCAAATAAGAAGCCTTCGGTGCAACGGTAGCAACGGAAGAGAACTCCCGCTTTGCCGGCGACTGGTAGGACGCAGTAGCTACATGCAGAGGACGGTTATGAGAATATCCGCCATAGCTACCGGATGCAGTGTGATAGCCGCCCTTACGGATAACGATGTTCTCCGGAATCTCGCGAAGGAACCGGGACGGCATAGCCGCATTGGTGCGACCGTACAGCATGCGTTGCTTCGCATGAGAAATGGTCAGCGTTTGCTTTGCCCGGGTGATGGCAACATAGCAAAGTCTGCGTTCCTCCTCCATTTCCTCCGGTTCACCGATCGTACGCATACCAGGGAACAAGCCGTCTTCCATACCAACAATGAACACATGGGGAAATTCCAGACCCTTTGCAGAGTGCATGATCATCATTACAGCGGCATCGTCACTTTCATTATATTCTTCAATGTCTGTATAAAGAGCAATTTCTTCCAGAAAACCCGCAAGGGTAGGTGTTTCAGCCTCCTGCACATATGCCTGAATGCTGGATTTCAATTCACGAATGTTCTCAAGCTTGGTTTTGTTTTCCTCCGTGGGTTTATTTTCCAGCATGGCAATATATCCGGTACGGAGCATCACTTCCTCGTAAAATTCCGGCAAGCTCAAACCGTCTTCAAGCAGCTGTGTCAGTTCCTCAATAAGGACAGTAAACTGCAGAAGTTTGCCGGCAGCCTTCTCAAGAGGACCATAGGAATAAGGATCAGATACAACATGGTAAAGCCCCTTACCTTCTGCCTCTGCCAAGCGGTCTGCAATTTCTATTGTCTTGGCACCCAATCCCCTGGGCGGATTATTGATGATCCGGTGAAGACGCAGATCATCGGTACGATTGTTAATGACACACAGATATGCCAACATATCCTTGATTTCCGCACGGTCAAAGAAACGCATACCGCCGATCACACGATACGGAATACCGCTCCGTTTAAAGGCAAATTCCAACGCATTGGACTGTGCGTTGGTACGGTACAGCACAGCATAATCCTTGAAATTCTTGCCTCTGGAGCGGGTTATGATCTGGCCGGCAACAAAAGTAGCTTCCGCACTTTCGTCAGCAGCCTCATAAACGGTAATGGGATCACCGGCTCCGTTTGCTGTCCACAGGTGTTTTCCCTTTCTACCGATATTATGAGCAATGACCGCGTTGGCCGCGTTCAAAATTGACTGAGTGGAGCGGTAATTCTGCTCAAGTCGAATGATCCTTGATCCACGGTACTGCTTTTCAAAATTTAAAATATTTTCGATTGTGGCACCCCGGAACCTATAAATACTTTGGTCATCATCGCCCACAACGCACAGATTCTCGTAGCCACCTGCCAGTAACGACGTAAGCAGATACTGCATATGGTTGGTATCCTGATCTTCTTCCTCCAGCACATAGCGGAACTTTCTCTGATAGTAGGCACGGATATCTTCATGCTGTTGCAGAAGTTCAACTGTCTTAAAAATGATGTCATCAAAGTCCAGGGCATTGTTCTCCGTCAGTCTCTGCTGATAACGCATATAGGCTCTGCCAATATGGAGCATCCGCAGATCGTTGGTTGCCTCAATATGTTCCATCATTTCTGCAGGACCGATCATTTTGTCCTTCTGACGGCTGATAACGGTCATTACATAGCGGGCAGGAAATGTTTTATCATCCAATCCCATATCCCGGATGATCTCCTTCATGACGCGTTCTGAATCAGCTGCGTCATAAATTGTGAAATTCCGGTTAAATCCGAGTCTTTCAATATCCCGGCGGAGGATCCTGCAGCAGGCAGAATGAAATGTCATGGCCCAAACATCACTGGCCTCCGGGCCCAGCATGGACGCGAGGCGGTCTTTCAGCTCGTTGGCAGCCTTGTTCGTAAAAGTGATTGCCATCACGCTCCAGGGTGCAGCGGGCTCCAGGGCACACATGTAATCAGCACGGCTGCGATCCAGGTCACTAATGGGCTCTAAAAGATTTTCAAGGAAAAAGACATCCTCATCCGTAATGGTATCCGGCACTTCGTTACTGTCGCTGGCACGGCCGAAACGAAGCAGATTTGCGATCCGGTTGATCAGTACGGTTGTCTTACCGCTGCCCGCACCGGCCAACAGGAGCAAGGGGCCGTCTGTTGCCAAAACAGCTTCCTGCTGCATGGCGTTTAGGCCTGAAAATTGGCGGCAAATATATTTTCTTCTTGCCGCAATAAAGCGGCTGATCATCTGTTCAGTCATATGTACACCTTTGCATTTTTTGATAGATATATTTTACCTCATTTTTCTGCAAAGGTAAAGAGTAAAATCAACGCATCAATTCCCGTAAATTTGCAAGTGCTTTCTTTTCGATCCTTGATACCTGCACCTGACTCACATTGAGCACTCTGGATACCCGTTCCTGGGTCATTGCGTGAAAATATCGCAGTTTTATAACCATCGCCTCCCGTTCCGGTAATCGATCAATTGCCTGACGAAGGGAGAATCGCTCCAACAGGGTCTCTTCGGATTCCGTATCTGTCAGCACATTTTCAAGAGAAAAGCCATCCTCCCCTGTTGGCTGCTGTATGGACTCGATACTGGCTGTCGCACTTTCCGCAACAGCAATCTCTTCTGTACTAAAACCAGAATGTGCTGCAATCTCCTGTAATGTCGGTTCTCTTCCAAGAGCACCAACTAAGTGATGACGGATATTTTTAATAACAATTGCCCGTTCTTTAATTCCCCTCGATACTTTTACGGCACCATCATCCCGCAAAAACCTACGGATCTCCCCTGCAATTTTGGGAACAGCATAAGTGGAGAACTGTGTTCCAAAACACAGATCAAATCCATCTACTGCTTTTAAAAAGCCAAGGCACCCCAGCTGAAAAAGGTCTTCTGTTTCCGTCCCTCGCCCGGTAAACCGTCGGGCGACAGACCAAATCAGTCCGGTATTTTCCGCAACAAGCTGCTCCCTTGCTGATTCATCTCCTGCCTGGCTTAAGGCAATCAGTTCTTCGATCCTGCTCATTTACGCCGCTGTAATTTTCTACGCATATGTACGGTTGTGCCTTTACCCGGTGTCGAGATTACAGAGAAAGTAGTCATAAAGCTCTCCATAATGGTAAACCCCATACCACTGCGTTCGCTGCCACCGGTGGTGAACATAGGTGTACGGGCTTTTTCCAGATTTTCAATGCCCACCCCTCTGTCCTTAATGACGATATCCAACATATTATCCTTCAAAATTCTGCATCGCAGGATAATGGTACCAAGACCATCGGGGTATGCATGAACGATGCAATTTGTCACAGCTTCCGATACCGCCGTTCGAATATCGCCCAATTCCTCTAACGTGGGATCAAGCTGTGCCGCAAAGCAAGCAACTGCCGATCTTGCAAATGCTTCATTTGCGGATTTACTTGGAAATTCCAATACCATATAATTTTCAAATTTCATACGGGTGCCTCCTTAATCTCAACCAATTTATCAATTCCGGATGTTCTGAAAACCTTCAAAGGTTGGTCATTTAGTCCGCTTAACATCAATTTCCCCTCAAGTCTTGCCATACATCGCAAGGCATTGATCACAACGGCGATTCCGGATGAATCCATAAAAGTTACATCCTGGAAATCGAGAATACACAAGCGGGGATTATATGCTTCTATTTTCGCAGAAATGGATTGTATAAATTCCTTTGCATAGTGGTGATCGATTTCTCCGGTTAATGCGACAGTCAGCTGACCGTCCTGTAAAAAACTTGTCAGTTTCATTGCTTTTCCTCCTTTGTTCTGATGATAGTATAAGCAACAACATTGGGATTTGCCGTCGCAATTGGGTGCAGAAAAAGAAAAGGAGTGCAAACACAGGGTTTGCACTCCTTTTATAAATGTTCGGTTACAGTTTTTTCAGTGCAGCTTCGCTTTGTTCAAGCTGCATAATCAGATCTCTTGCCTTTGCTGCCTTTTCACGCTCAGCGTTAACAACAGCCTCAGGAGCTCTTGCAGTAAACTTTTCGTTGGACAGCTTACCTTCGATGCCGGCCAAATTCTTTCTTGCTTTTTCCAGCTCCTTGGAAACACGTTCCAACTCCTTAGCCACATCCACAAGCTGACCCATGGGGATATACAGCTTTGCATCACTTGTTGTGCAGCAGACCATTCCGTCCAGGTTCTCCGGCTCAGTGTCCAGCATGGTCACCTGATCAGCATAAGCAAGCCGCTGAATAAAGCCTTCGCCCTCAATGAAAATTTGGGGCTTGGAGGTCAAAACAAACAATGCTGCCTTCTTGGAAGGAGGTACATTCATTTCAGCACGGCGGTTGCGGATGCTCCGAATGGCATTCATAACGGATTCCATCTGATCCTCTTCAGCACGGAACTCTAGATCCTGACGGAACCTGGGCCATGCAGCAACGATCAAGGCTTCACCCTCATGAGGCAGGCTCTGCCAAATCTCTTCCGTGATGAAAGGCATAAACGGATGCAGCAGACGCAGGGTCTGATCCAAAACATACACAAGCACCTGCAGTGCTGTCTGTTTCTGTGCAGCATCTTCACTGTACAATCTTGCCTTTGTAAGCTCGATATACCAGTCGCAGTAGGTATCCCACAGGAAATCATACACCTTTGCAATGGCAACACCAAGCTCATACTTCTCAAGATTCTCTGTCACTTCAGCAATCAGCTTATTCAGCTTGGAAAGAACCCACTTATCAGCAATGGTCAAAGCATCAAGAGCAGGCAGCTCATTTTTTGCATCCACTGCAAGGTTCATCAGAACATAGCGGCTGGCATTCCAAACCTTATTGGCAAAGTTACGCATGGCCTCACAGCGTTCTACATAGAAACGCATATCGTTTCCGGGAGAGTTGCCGTTGACCATATTCATACGCAATGCATCGCAGCCGTATTTCTCGATCATTTCCAAAGGATCAATGCCGTTACCAAGAGATTTACTCATCTTGCGGCCCTTATCATCACGCACAAGGCCATGAATCAAGACGGTGTGGAAGGGCGTTTTTCCCATGTGCTCACAGCCGGAGAAAATCATTCTTGCAACCCAGAAGAAAATAATATCGTAGCCGGTAACAAGGACATCGGTAGGATAATAATAATCCAGATCTTCTGTCTTTTCCGGCCAGCCAAGGGTCTCAAAAGGCCACAAAGCAGAGCTGAACCAGGTATCAAGAACATCGGGGTCACGTTCAATGTGAATACTGCCGCACTTTTCACACTTCACGGCATCATCACGAGAAACAGTAATGTGACCGCACTCTGCACAGGTCCATGCCGGAATCTGATGGCCCCACCACAGCTGACGGGAAATACACCAGTCTCGAACATTTTCCATCCAGTTCAGGTAAGTTTTGCTGAAACGCTCGGGAACGAACTTGGTCTCCCCTTCTTTTACAACACGGATCGCCTCTTCAGCCAAAGGCTTCATTTTCACAAACCACTGTGCAGAAATGATCGGCTCAACATCGTTATGGCAGCGGTAGCAGGTACCTACATTGTGGGCATGGTCATCGATCTTAACAAGATAGCCCTGCTCCTGCAGATCTGCCACGATCTGCTTTCTTGCGTCGTAACGGTCAAGGCCTTCGTACTTTCCACCGTAGCTGTTGACAACACCGTTGTCATCCAGAACACGAATGATCTCCAAATTATGACGCAGGCCAACTTCAAAATCGTTGGGGTCGTGGGCGGGTGTCATCTTAACACAGCCGGTACCAAATTCCATCTCTGCGTAATCATCTGCAACAACAGGGATCTGACGGTTCACAAGAGGAAGGGTGACTGTCTTACCAATAATGTTCTTATACCGCTCATCGTTGGGGTTGACGCAGACACCAATATCACCCAGCATGGTCTCGGGACGGGTGGTTGCGACCACAACATCGCCGCTGCCATCGGTCAGCGGATAGCGGATGTGCCACAGGTGACCGGGCTTATCCACATACTCAACTTCCGCATCGGAAAGAGCGGTAACACAGTGGGGACACCAGTTAATGATACGGCTGCCCTTATAAATAAGGCCCTTTTCGTACAGAGAAACGAAAACCTCACGCACTGCGTTGGAGCAGCCTTCGTCCATGGTAAAACGGGCGCGGTCCCAATCGCAGGAGGCACCCAGCTTCTTCTGCTGCTCTACAATACGGTTGCCGTACTTATGCTTCCAGTCCCAAACGCGCTCAAGGAACTTTTCACGACCCAGATCATAGCGGGTCAAGCCTTCTTTGACGCGCAGTTCTTCTTCCACTTTGATCTGGGTAGCAATGCCTGCGTGGTCAACACCCGGGACCCAGAGGGCATCAAACCCCTGCATCCGCTTAAAGCGGATCAAAGTATCCTGCAATGTAGCATCCATTGCGTGACCCATATGGAGCTGTCCGGTTACATTGGGAGGGGGCATAACGATGGTAAAGGGCTTGGCATCCTTTCCACGGTTGGGACGGAAATGACCGCCTTCCTCCCACATCTTATAGATTTCCTTTTCAACCTGCTGAGGTT
>JAZNZG010000056.1:0-3207 GCA_045594825.1 Faecousia sp.
CACCAACCGAAGCACCCTCAATTGAATCGAATGAGGATCCTTCCGAAGACGAGTAAAAAATACGGCGGACAGTTAAAGCTGTCCGCCGTATTTTATTTAGGTCTGATGTCCAGGTGATAATCGATCACGCCGGCAGCATTGTGTTCGATCTCAATACCGTAAACCAGATCTACACAGCCGCCATCAGCACTGATCGCATAGCTCACCTTTGTTGCACATACACAGATCATCAATGTTCCGAATTCTGACTGATAGAGGGATTCGTGAACAAAGCCAGGCTCGAATACCATTTCAGAGCGGAGCTTTCCGGTCCGGGTTAAAGTTACTTTATCTCCGTCCATACGGAACGCGGTAGTAACACCTTCCAGGCCGGTAAGGTCACTTTCCTCGTATTGCAGATCCCAGCCGCCATCCCGGTATTCCAGCGTGCCTTCCGTCACCAGTTCAATTACTTCCGGATCCTGGTCCAGATATGCCTGCCGTCCACGAATAGACAGCAATACCGTTTGTTTCATTTTATGCCTCCATGGCCAGCTTCAACAGCTCGTCAATGAGCAGGCTGTACGGGATGCCGCTGGCTGCAAACAGCTTGGGATACATGGAAATCGAGGTAAAGCCGGGCAGCGTATTGATCTCATTAAAGACGATACGGCTGCCTTCAAAAGTTACAAAGAAATCTACGCGGCTCAGGCCCTGGCAGCCGATAGCTGTGTAAACTTTGACCGCAGCTTCACGCACCTGCTCTGCCACACTCTCGGGAATCCTTGCGGGGATATAGGCCACAGAAGTGTCGGTAACATACTTTGCATCGTAGTCATAAAACTCCGCACCGGAGTCGATCTCACCACAAATGGATGCCACAGCACCGGCATTGCCCAAAACCGCAACTTCCACTTCCCTGCCATGGATATACTCTTCCACCAGGATCTTGGTATCAAAAGCACCGGCCTGCATCAATGCCTTTTCAAGTGCTTTTCTGTTGGCCGCTTTAGATACACCAACAGAAGAACCCGTACCGGCGGGTTTCACAAAAACAGGATATGCAAAACGGGTTTCAACAGAATCGATGACCTTATCCATGTTCTGCAGGTCGCTGCTGCGAACCAGCTGCCATGCAGCCTGGGGGACATCCGTGGTATCCACCACCAGCTTGGTCAGTGTTTTATCCATCGCAACGGCAGAAGCAGCAACATGAGGGCCGACATAAGGAATACCGGCCATCTGCAAAAGTCCCTGCATGGCACCGTCCTCACCATTTTCGCCATGGAGGACCGGGAACACAACATCAATGTTCTGCAGCACCGTCTCATTTTCATCGAAAATCACAAGTCCCTGACCTCTGACAGGGGAGATCATGGCTTTGCGGTTACAGGGGCAATTCAGCCAGGAGCTGTCGGGCAGCAATGCATATTCGTTACTGCCGAAGAGGATCCAGTCGCCTTCCTTCGTAATGCCAACAGGGAAAATATTGTATTTTTCGGTATCCATGTTGTTCAGCACAGATTCAGCTGAACGCAGGGAGACATCGTGCTCAGGGCTGATACCGCCAAACAAAACACAGACATTCAGTTTTTTCATAACTATGCCTCTTTCAAATTATTTCAGTAATGCTTCACCGGCACGGAAAATGTCACCGGCACCCACCGTCAACACCGCATCACCGGGCTTCACGATCTGTCTGAGATAAGCCGTTACATCCGGCAGGTGCTTGCAGTATACAGAGCCGGGGATCTGCTGTACCAAATCCTTAGAGGAAATTCCAACAGTATTCCGCTCCCGGGCTGCATAGATCTCTGCCACAACAGCAACATCTGCCTTAGACAGTTCCCGTACAAAATCATTGAAAAGAGCCTTTGTGCGGGTATATGTGTGAGGTTGGAACGCGATAATGATACGGTTGTAACCCATTGTACGCACTGCTTCGATGGTTGCAGCCAGTTCATCAGGATGATGTGCATAATCATCATATACATCCGCATCATTGAATCTGCCCTTAAACTGCATGCGACGATCCGCACCGGTAAATGTAGACAATCCACGGGTAACCGCCTCACCAGGAACGCACAGCATCCATGCCGCACCGGCAGCAGCCAGTGCATTGAGAACATTGTGCTTACCATATACCTGCAGGTCCACATGACAGTAATACTGTCCGTCACAATGTACATCAAAATGACGCCAATCCGCACTGATATTCTTCGCATGAATCCGGTTGGTTTCATTCAAGCCAAATGTAATATAGTCAAGACCCTCCATGGCCTGAACCGTATGAAGATCATCACCGTTGGCTAAAATTCCGCCGGAGGAAAGCTCTGCAAACTTATGGAAAGACTTTTGAATATCTGCCAGATCCTTGAAATAATCCAAGTGGTCAGCTTCAACGTTCAAAACGATGGCCAGCGTAGGAAAGAAATTCAGGAACGAGTCACAATACTCACAGCTTTCCAGAACAATGGTGTCACCTTTACCAACACGGTGGCCTGCCCGAAGCAAAGGCAAATTTCCACCGATCATAACTGTGGGGTCCATATCTGTTTCCATTAAAATATGGGTCACCATAGAGGTCGTGGTGGTCTTGCCATGGGTACCGGAAACACATACAGCATTTTTATAAGCCTGCATAATGACGCCCCAGGCCTGTGCACGCTCAAAAAGCGGGATGCCATGCCGTCTGGCCGCCGCGATCTCCGGATTATCATTATGTGCCGCGGCAGTACGGATAATGCAGTCAGCACCCTCCACATTCTCAGCACTGTGGCCAATAGACACTCGAATACCATTGGCGATCAGCTCATCTGTGGATACCGACGCATTCATATCAGAACCGGTAACAAGCATTCCCATTCCCTTCAGGACAAGGCCAAGGGGACGCATGGAAACACCGCCAATTCCTACCAAATGTACATGCTTACCGGGAACCAGGTAACCCTTCAGCTCTTCGCTTCTATTCTCCATTCAGGTTTTCCTCCCGAAAATAATTCAAAAACTAATTTATTATACAATAATCAATGCGAATTTACAATTGTTATTTTATCCAAAAAACCAAGTTATTGGTAGTTCCTCTATATAAATAAAAAAAGAATCAACTTTTAACGCACTACCATTCGAAAAAATCTACAACTATTCATACGAATTTCGTGTATATTATACATTTTATAATTTGTATATCACAATTGCATATTCGTATATTCGCAGTTAAAACTTATA
>JAZNZG010000057.1:0-6576 GCA_045594825.1 Faecousia sp.
GCCAGGGTGATCATAAAGCCTTCGCCGGAGCCGCCGCGGGTCAGCTTCATCAGCAGACCATTGAACAGACCCATGGCCAAGCCGGCACACAGAGCAACAGCGATGCCCACGGCACCGTTGCCGGTGGTCTTCTCCATGCCGATGCAAAGAACGGCACACAGTGCCATAGTGTGACCGATGGACAGGTCAAAACCGTTGACCAGCAGGGTCATAGTACAGGCAACTGCCAGGAAGCCGTTAACGGTGATCTGACGCAGAACATTGGCCAGGTTATGTCCGCTGAAGAAATTCTCGGATGTAACCGCACCGATGACGATCAGTGCCAGCATCAACAGAACGTTGGTATTATTTCTTACCCACTCACCGACAGAAGCGGCGGTTAAGGGTTTTGTAGCTGTTTTATTCATACATACTCCTCCTATACCGCCGGTGATCAAAGGGCGTAACGCATAACTTCCACGGCATTGATCTGCTCGCCGGTCAGTTCTGCGACAATAGCATCATCCTTCATAACAAGGACACGGTCACTCATACCCAAAACCTCAGGAAGTTCGGAGGAAATCAAAATGATCGCCTTGCCCTGAGCCGCCAGATCGTTGATGATCTCATAGATCTCACGCTTGGCACCAACGTCAATACCACGGGTGGGTTCGTCCATGATAAGGATTTCGGGATCGGTATTCAGCCACTTACTGACGACAACCTTCTGCTGGTTACCGCCGGAGAGGTTGCCCACCTTCTGATTACGGGTAGGTGTCTTGACGCGGATCTTGTCAATGTAGAGGTCTGCAGTCTCGTTTTCCAGCTTATTGTTGGTAAACAGGCCCTTGCGAATGCCGGGCAGGTTTGCAGCAACGATATTGGACTTAACGGTGAAGTCCAGGGTCAGACCCTCTACCTTTCTGTCTTCTGTCAGGAAGGCAATGCCGTGCTTCTTGGCAGCGGCAGGATTGTTGATCTTGACCTTCTTGCCATGGACATACACATCCATAGAGGAAATGTAGTCAACACCAAAAATAGCACGCATGATCTCCGTTCTGCCTGCACCCACCAGGCCGGCAATGCCCAAAACCTCGCCCTTACGCAGAGAAAGGCTGACATTCTGCTTCCTGTCCTTGCGGCACAGATTTTCAACACGGAGAACTTCTTCACCGATCTCTACATTACGGCTGGGATATGCACTGCTGACCTCACGGCCTACCATCATTTCCACCAGTTCATCGGTGCTTACCTTATCCACATCACGGGTGCCGATGATCTGACCGTCACGCATAACGGTAACGGTTTCACAGATCTCGAAAATTTCCTCCATGCGGTGGGAAATATATATAACAGCAATACCGCTCTTTTTCAGATCACGAATGATCTGGAACAGAGCGTCCAGTTCCTTCTTAGTCAGTGTTGCAGAAGGCTCATCCATCAGAATGATGCGGGAATTGCGGCTCAGTGCCTTTGCAATTTCAACCATCTGCTTCTCAGCAACCGTCAGGCTGCCAACCAGTTTTCTGGGGTCCACATCAAAGCTGATGCGATCCAGCAATACCTTTGCTCTCTCGTTGAGCTCTTTCCAATTTACCAGCTTGCCGGTCTTGGCAAGGCGGCCTGCAAAAATGTTTTCTGCAATAGACAGTTCGTCAACCAGGTTCAGTTCCTGGAAGATAATGGTGATGCCGTGGGCATCAGCCACCTGGGGATTGGTAATATCTACCTCAACACCGTCGATAAGGATGCTGCCGCTATCCTTTTTATAGTTACCGTTGAGGATCTTCATCAAAGTGGACTTGCCTGCACCGTTTTCGCCGACAAGAGCACGAATCTCGCCTTCAGCAACAGAAAATCCAACATTATCCAGTGCCTTTACACCGGGGAAAGATTTGCTGATGTCGCGCATTTCAAAAAATACTTGATTATTCACAACATTTGTCTCCTTCTTTTCAAAAGCCGGGGGCGAACCCCCGGCCTTCGATAGCTTTATAGTCGACTAACTTTCTCGAAAGGAAACGATGTATTAGTCGTGAGCAGCGGTGTCAGCGTTCTCGACGGTGACCATTTCCATGCCCAGGTACATCACGCGATCAACTTCCTGACCCTCGGAGACAGCCTTGATGACATCCATAGCGTCACGGGAGAAGAAGCCAGCGGGGTAAGTGATGGTGAACAGGAACTTGCCTTCCTTGATGTAAGGAATGGACCACTCATAGAAACCCTGAGAAGCGATCTTGCAGGAATCCTGCAGACCAGCAGCCTCGATTGCGTTCCAAACGCCCTTGGACATGCCGTCGTCAGCAACCAGGAATGCCTTCAGGTCGGGATGTGCAGTCAGGATGTTCTCAGCAGCGGTCTGTGCCTTCTGGGTATCCCAGTCACAGTACTCGGTAGCAACGATCTCGATGCCGGGGTACTGAGCCAAAACTTCTTCCATACCAGCAACACGCTGCATAGCGTTGTCAGCACCAGTCAGGCCGGAGATGATAGCAACCTTGCCTTCTTCACCGCAAGCCTTGATGTACTCTTCAGCTTCCAGAATACCGGATTCCTTCTGGCCGAACAGAACCTTGTAGATCTTGTCGCTGATGCCCAGCTCGTCGGCAAAGCCGTAGTGGTCAACAACGATGACGCCAGCGTCAGCAGCAGCACCAACAGAGGGAGCCAGAGCTGCATTGTCAACAGCCTGGATGGTCATTGCATCGAAGCCCTGAGCAACGATGGAGTTGACCTGGTCGATCTGGGTAGCAGCGTCCTGCTTGGAGTCGAAGATTTCGTAGGTCCAGCCCCACTCTTCGCACTTCTGAGCAATAACTGCCTCGTACAGCTTGTTCCACTCGTTGTACTCAGCCAGGCTGATAGCGACCTTGAAGCCGTCGTCAGCAGCGGGCTCGTCAGCGGGAGCGTCAGCAACGGGAGCGTCAGCAACGGGAGCGTCAGCAACGGGAGCATCAGCAACGGGAGCGTCATTGCCACCACATGCTACCAGGCCCATAACCATGACCAGGATCAGCAATAAAGCGATGATCTTTTTCATTTTTGTTCCTCCAATTTTTAATATATGTTGCGTACCATAGGGTACGATCAACCGATTTTATTACCACAGGTAGGCAAAAGTTGCGAACTCTGCGGCTATCTGTAATTATAATAAATCAAGGTTTTTTTCATTTCAATTGATTTAATGTATAAAATTTCCGTTTTTCATTTAGTAAAAATGACAATATCACCTTCTTTAACTTGCAATAATTCTCACAAAAAATATTTATACTTTACCGTTTTAGTTGCTATTTTATTAACTTTTTAATTAAATATTATATGAAAAATTCGATTTTCCTTTTAAGAATCAAACAAAAATCTTTCACACGACAATCTTGCGATTTTATTATTTCAGCGTATGTTTTTTGCGTAATTATCGATTCCTCATTATATAATGTTTCTGTATTTTTTATGCCAACTGCACAAAAACCACATGCCGCTCAGTAAGTACTCCCTTACGCAAAACCGGTGAATAAAATATTTCTTTGTTTTTGAGAAAAACATGCTATACTGGAGGTAATATCAAAAGAAAGAAGGAATGAACATGGACGAAAATACCCAAATGCTGGAGTTAATGAACAAAATTGAGAAAACCAACCGCCGTCAGCTGCTGTTTACACAGATCCTGTGCGGTATCGCATTGGTGGCTGCTGTCTTCTGCATCATAGTATTGCTGCAGGTCTTGCATGTCTTGCCCCAATTGGAGGCCGTGGTCCTTCAGATGCAGACTGTACTGAACAATATGGAGGAAGTTTCCGCAGAACTGGCACAACTGGATATGCAAAGCATCGTGGGCAATGTGGATGGACTTGTAAACGATGTGGAAGGTCTTGTGAGTATTGTGGGCGAGCTTGCCACCAGTGCCCAGGATAGTTTGAAGGAAACCATGTCCAAGCTGGACTCCATCAATTTTGATGCTCTAAACAAAGCCATTGAGGATCTTGCCGACGTGGTAGAACCTCTGGCTAAATTCTTTAATGTTTTCAATTGATACACAACGCAAAATCCCCGGGAAACATCCCGGGGATTTACTTTTATTGATTATCCAAAGGCTTCATTGTTGGGAACAGGATGACTTCGCGGATGGTATCGGAACCGGTAAAGAGCATGACTGCACGGTCAATGCCGATACCCATGCCGCCCGTGGGAGGCATGCCGTATTCCATGGCATTGAGGAAATCCTCATCCAGCATCTCCGTCTCGTCGTCGCCGCGTTCACGCTGCTCCACCTGCTTCATAAAGCGGTCCCGCTGATCCATGGGGTCGTTCAGCTCAGAGTAGGCGTTGCCCATTTCACTGCGGCAAATAAAGAATTCGAAACGCTCGGTGAGTCTGGGATCCTTGGGAGAACGCTTTGTAAGGGGAGATACCTCCACAGGGTACATGGTGATAAAGGTGGGCTGTACCAAGTGCTCTTCCACCTTTTGATCAAAGCAGGCGTACAGGGCGTTGCCCCAGGTCTTTTCTGCGGCATCGGCCAGTTCCACGCCCTTGGCCTTGGCAGCAGCCACAGCCTCAGCATCGTCGTTGATGGCATCAAAATCGATACCCACGTACTTTTTGACGGCTTCCACCATAGTCATACGGGGCCAGCCAGGGGTCAGATTGATCTTCTCCCCCATCCACTCCATCTCGTAAGTGCCCAGGATCTCCTGTGCAAAGGTGGTGAACACGCCTTCTGCAATATCCATCATGTCGTGAAAGTCAGCATACGCCTGATAAAGCTCCACGGAGGTAAATTCGGGATTGTGCTTGGGATCCATACCCTCGTTTCGGAAGATACGACCGATCTCATACACCCGATCCATGCCGCCGATGATCAGCCGCTTCAAAGGCAGCTCTGTGGCGATACGCATGTACATATCAATATCCAGGGTGTTGTGATGGGTAACAAAGGGACGGGCAGAAGCACCGCCGGCGATGGTGTTCAGCACGGGGGTCTCTACTTCGATGTAACCCATGTTATCCAGATAATTACGCAGATGCTTGATAAATTTGGAGCGAATCACAAAATTCCGCTTTACCTCAGGGTTGACCATCAGGTCCACATACCGCTGACGGAAACGGATCTCCTTATCGGTCAGGCCGTGATACTTTTCGGGCAGAGGCAGCAGTGCCTTGGACAGCAGCACCACATTCTTGGCACGGATGGAAATTTCCTCCGTTTTGGTCTTGAAAACTTCACCCTCAACACCAACGATATCGCCGATGTCGTTCTTTTTGAAGCGGGCATACTCTTCTTCGCCAAGCTCGTCGATTTTCACAAACAGCTGGATCCGGCCGGTGCTGTCCTGCAGGTCACAGAACATAACCTTGCCCTGGCCACGCTTGCTCATCAGACGGCCGGCTACGCGGACAATCTTACCCTCATAGCCCTCGTAGTCTGCCTTTATGGCAGAAGAGTCAGCATTGAAATCATATTTAGTCTGAACAAAGGGATCACGGCCCTCAGCCCGGAGTGCCGCCAGCTTATCGCGGCGGATCTGAGCCTGCTCAGATACAGGCAGTTCTGCCTGGGGTACAAACTTTGCCATATCTTAGCCCTCGCGAGAGATGTTCACAACCTTCATCTGGTAAGAACCGGCAGGTGCGTTGACCATAAAGGTATCACCAATGCCCTTACCGACAACGGCACGGCCAAAGGGAGAATCGTCGGACAGCTTGAACTCCATGGGGTTGGCTTCCTGAGAACCGGTAATACGGTAATCAGTCTGCTTGCCGGTAACCAGATCTTCCACAGTAACGGTGCAGCCCAGACCTACACGGCCGCTGGCTTCGTTCTCATCTTCAATGATAACGGCATGGGACAGGATATCTTCAATCTCAGCAATACGGCCGTAGAGCTTTGCCTGCTCGTTCTTAGCGGCATCATATTCGGAGTTTTCGGACAGGTCACCGTAAGAACGTGCTTCTGCGATCATTGCAGCGATCTCACGCTCACGGGTAGTCTTCAGATAATTCAGTTCCTTTTCCAGGTCAGCCAAACGCAGACTTGTAATCTTAAATTCCTTTGCCATGATAGAATTCCTTTCTTATCGCAAAAATTTCGATATCTCCCACCATTATAGTGGAACATTGCCATTTCGTCAAGCACAGTTTAGGTGTTTTCTTCCAATGCCGCAACAGCTGCCTGTATTTGGGGATCTTCTCCCACATCCAGTAATTCTGCGTAAATCAGTGCTGCCGTTTCGCTGTCCACCGCAACCGTCACATCCGGCACAAGGCCGCCCACATCTGCCAGGCTGACACCGTTGGGCGTATAATACTGACCAACGGAAAGGCCCACAACGGATCCATCCCCCAGGTCAAAGGTGTTTTGGAAGTAGCTCTTGCCGCAGGTAGGCTCACCCACCACGGTCGCCCATTCGTACTCATCCAGTGCCGCAGCAAAAAACTCCGCTGCGGAGTAGCTGTCCCCATTGACCATGACAGCCATGGGTATCTTTAGGCACTTATCGTCCGATTGATCGATTTCTTCTTTCCCGTCATACTCGATGCTGTGGAACAGAGGACCTTCCGGCAGCAGGTGATCCAGTATCTTTACCAGCTCGCTTT
>JAZNZG010000058.1:0-2601 GCA_045594825.1 Faecousia sp.
TGCCCTGCTGCGGGAAAAGACTGCTGACATCGACAGCATCGAGATCCTGGAAGTTGCTACCCAGTACCCCCAGGGCGGTGAAAAGATGCTCATCAAGCGTGCTATGGGCCGCAGCGTCCCCAGCGGCAAGCTGCCTGCGGATGTGGGTGCCTGTGTTAGCAATGTGTCCACCGTCAAGGCGATCGCCGATGCCATTAAGACAGGCATGCCTTTGATCGAGCGTGTGACCACCGTTACCGGCAAGTACATTCCCAATCCTCAGAACTTCATCGTTCGTGTAGGCACCTGTGCAGCTGACCTGGTGGAGGCTTGCGGTGGTATTTCTGCTGAGGATGTTCTGGTCAAGGCCGGCGGTCCTATGATGGGCTTCCCCCAGACCACGCTGTACACCCCCATTATGAAGGGCTCCAACGGCATCATTGCCATTGACAAGGACGAAACCGAGCCCAACGAGTGCATTAAGTGCGGCCGTTGTGTGGATGTGTGTCCCATGGAACTGAAGCCGTTGCACTACTTTAAGCTGGCAGGTGCTCAGGATTGGCAGGGCTGCAAGGATATGAACATTATGGATTGCATGGAATGCCGCTGCTGCGAGTATACCTGCTCTTCCAAGCTGCCTCTGGTCACCATGATCAAGATGGGCAAGAACGGAGTAAGGGGGCTGAAGTAATATGCTGATTACGGAACTGAAGAGTAAAGATGTTATAAAGTCCCAATTGCAGGGCAAGGTGTTTGTTCTCGTATGCCACGGCTGTAAGGAGATCAAATTCCCCGAGAATGAGGCTAACGAATTGATCCAGGAATTGGTTGATACCGGTATTGTCACCGGCAGCCTGACTACTGACTACATCTGCAATGAGGAAAATGTGAAGCTGCGTCTGCAGAAGCACGCCGCTGCCATTGAAGAGGCTGCCACCGTTTTGGTGCTGTCCTGCGGTGTTGGTGTGCAGACTGTTGCACAGCAGTATCCCGCCAAGCGTGTTATCGCTGGTTGTGATACATACGCACTGCCCGGTTTCCAGGGCATCACGCCTCTGGAGTACGATTGCAAACAGTGTGGCGAATGCTATCTGAATCTCACCGGCGGCATCTGCCCCATTACCGCCTGCTCCAAGAGCCTGGTCAACGGCCAGTGCGGCGGTGCCAAGAACGGCAAATGCGAGGTGGACAGCAATATGGAATGCGGCTGGGAACGGATCCACAGACGACTGACGCAGATCGGCCGGCTGGATGTGCTGAAATGCCCCGTGCAGCTGCGTAACTACGCAACCGATGACGAAGTTTCCAAATAAAATTGATTAGGAGTAACACATAATGAGAATTACCGAATTATTTGATAATGGTCAGTTTGTCGTTACCGCGGAAGTAGGCCCTCCCAAGGGTATTCATGTTGACCACCTGGTGGAAGAGGCAAAGGAATACCTCAGTACCATTACCGCCGTAAACGTCACCGATAACCAGTCCTCTGTCATGCGTATGGGCAGCCTTCCCGCCTGTGTGGCACTGAAGAATGCGGGTCTGAACCCCATCCTGCAGCTGACCTGCCGTGACCGTAACCGTATTGCTCTGCAGTCCGAGCTGCTGGGTGCAGCCATGCTGGGCATCGATAACATCCTGTGCCTGACCGGTGACCACACCAAGATGGGTGACCATCCCGGTGCAAAACCCGTGTTTGACCTGGATTCCGTTTCTCTGCTGCATGCAGCATGTCAGCTGGAGAAGGGCGTGGACCTGAACGGTAACGCTTTGGTGGGCGAGCCTCCCAAGTTTGCCAAGGGTGCGGTGGTATCCCCCTGCAGCGACTCCGTGGATGCACAGCTGGCAAAGATGGAGCGTAAGGTCATGGCCGGTGCGGAATATTTCCAGACCCAGGCTGTCTTTGACTCCGAGAAGTTCATCCAGTTCATGGAGAAGGCAAAGCAGTTCGGCAAACCCGTACAGCTGGGCGTGATTATTCCCAAGTCTGCAGGCATGGCAAAGTTCATGAACAACAATGTGGCCGGCGTCCATGTTCCTCAGGAAATGATCGACGCACTGGCTGCTGACAAGGAAAGAGCAAAGGCCGGCATCACCGGTGTGGAGATCGCCGCTAAGATCATTAAGGAATGTAAGCCCTACTGCCAGGGCGTACATATCATGGCCCTGGGCTGGGAAGCCAAGGTGCCGGAACTGCTGAAGCTGGCAGAGATCTGAATTTATCAAAAAGCAGGACGAGTGATCGTCCTGCTTTTTTTATAGGATTCGTCAAAAGAAAACCATTCCGGTTTGGCAATATGACAAAAAACGCCAATTGGTTTTCGCGGCATTGATTTTTTGCTTTTTGGAGGATATAATAAAGGTCCGATAGATGTGACCTTCAACGAAAGAGAGAACTGCGATGAACCGAAAATTCAAGCTTTCCACCGCACTGGATATTGACGATCTGCTCATGGAGTGCGTACCCTATGCAGTGCGTCTGGCAAATGAAAAATATAAATTCGATCCTCCGCTGACCATTTATGAAGTGGACCGCTGGGGCAAGATGGGTACCCGTGCGGATGTGATCTTTGAGTTTTTCCAGGATCCGGAATTTTTCCGCAGCCAGCCTGTGATCGCAGGTGC
>JAZNZG010000059.1:0-8797 GCA_045594825.1 Faecousia sp.
GGACACCTCACGCAGCACCTGCTTTGCCGCATCCATCCCCTGCTCCAGGTTCTCGGCTTCGTTGATGTAGCGATGCAGACCGGCAGCGGCACCCACAGTGATATAAGCAGGGGTGACACCCTGCTCCAAAGCCAGTAAGGAGGAGCCGATCAGGCGGTCATCCGGACTCAGCTTTCTGCCGGGGTCGCCGCCAACGCGGGCACAGGTATCCTTCAGAGCAGCATTGGTAAAGCGGTGCAGCAGATCTGTGATGTGCATGGTGATGTCGTTGAGGGACACGCCGTACTTACCGGACAGAGCCAGTGCACTTTCCAGCATGGCATTCTGCACCAGGATGCGGACATCAGCTACATCGATGGACTGGTAAATGTACTCCAGGCCTAACAGGTCACCCAGGTACGCACAGGTGGCGTGGCCCATATTATGGATATACAGCTTACGCTTTAAGTAGAAGTCAAAGGGTTCAAACGGAACCATGTTCCGGATCTCGGGAACGCCACCTTTAAAGGCTGCCTTGTCGGTAGGCAGGAAGCCGTAACGCTCCACGCAGACACGCATGGGCTCGCCGTCCTTCATTTCCTCCGTCTGAACAGGCACCATGCGGCCGATGGAAGCCTCCACCAGACCCACAGTCCGGTCGAAGACAGCCTTTTCCTCTTCTGTCAGCTTTTCCTTGATCATGCCTTCGATAACCAGATTGGCATCCATCAGATTCTCACAGATGATGATGTTAAGGGGCTTACCGCCCGCTGCCCAGCGCTTCCGCAGACCGGCAACAATGTTGGGAATAATGAACTTCAAAATTCTGGCACCCACAGCAGTTGCCATAATGTCACATGCGGCAATCACATCAGAGGCAGCTTCGGCATCATTGCCGTTTACAGCTGTGACATTTTCTACGATCACATCTTCATAGCCCTGGCTGGACACATAGCGAACAGGATAGCAGCGTTTTTCCTGCAGATGCTTTACAACAGGCTCTGCCACATCAATGAAGGTGACCTCATAACCGGACTGGCTCAGCAAGGCACCGATAAAACCGCGGCCAATATTGCCGCCGCCATACATAACAGCTTTCATTGGTAGTTACCTTCTTTCGTTTTAACGCATTTCGGCATACAGCTTCTGGACTTCCGCAACGGTACGCATACCTTCGGTAGCACCTGCTTCAGACAGGGAGCACGCGGCAGAACCGGTGGCCAGTTCAATGGATTCCTTCAGGCTCATGCCCTTCCAGGCACCGTACAGAACACCAGAGCAGAAAGCATCGCCTGCACCGACAGTGCCAACGATCCAACCCTTGGGCAGCTTTAAGCTGGGTACTTCCACATAGTTGTCATTCTCATCCAAACCTGCACCGATTTCCGGGCAGTGGATAACCGCCCAAGTAGAGACGCCCAGGTCCTTCATGGCCTTCAGTGCTGCGGGGAAGTTCTCACGGATCAGCTGACCGTCTTCCGTACGCAGAGGGATACCGGTGGTGGCACTGGCTTCCATCTCATTGATGACACAGTAGTCGGTGTACCGCATAGCGGGGCACACCAGGCGACGAAAACGGTCGCCCGCCTCAGAAACCACATCGATGGAGGTCTTGATGCCATGGTCCTGGGCAGCCTTCAAAAGCTTTGCCATCTTGGTGCCGTATACAGGGTCCTCTTCATCCAAGGTGTCCAGCAACAGAATATAACCGATATGCAGCAGATCCACATCCAGCTTATCCCAGTCGAAATCCTCTTCGCACAGGGCAGCATTGCCACCGCGGCAGTGGTAGAAGGTTCTCTGGGTAGAAACCTGATCTGCCATGACCAATGTGAAGGAAGAAACGCCGGTGATCTTCACGTGGCTCAGGTCGATGTTCTTATGCTCACGCATCTTTTCCATAATGTACTTGCCGGCCTCGTCCTCGCCTGTACGGCCAACAGCCACCAGGTGCATTTCGGGGTCCAGCTTTGCCAGGTCAACGATGTCGTTGCACAGGCAGCCGCCGGTGGACTTGTCCACATCGCCGGTGATGGTAACCAGTTCGCCGGGCTTGGGCATGCCGTTGGTGGGGTACAGCATATCAACGATCATATTGCCGGCTACAGCAATACCTTTATTATTCATACAGATACTCCCTTTCTGTTAAATTATGTCTTTCTTGTTTTCTATATACGCATCCCAGAAGGCAGCCAGCCAGTCCCGACCGGTCTCCACCGTGGGGAAGGTCTGGGTTTCTTCCTTTGCAGGGTGCTCCGCCTCCTGGCGAAGCTGACTGCAGCACTTCTGTGCAGGCTTGCCAAAACGCTTTTCCAACATTTTGGACAAATATTTCACATCGGAAAAACCGCAGACCACACTGATGTCCGTTAGGCACATGGATGTGCTGCGAATCAGCTTCAGTGCCCGTTCAAAACGAACGCTGCTGACATATTCCTGGAATGTCATATTCAAATTATCATGGATAAAATGTGACAGATAGGTCTTTGTCACATTTTCCCGGTTGGCCAGCTCCTCCAGGGTGATCTTTTCAGAGTAATTGGTGTCGATATACTCTGTGATCCGGCTGAGGCGGGCCATTTTTTTATTGCGGAACAAATACGCGGATTCCGTCATCTGACGGTACGGCACATATTCCAAAAGCTTACTGAAAAGCTGACAGATGCTGCAAATACACTGCAAGCCGTAAGTATCGCTGTCCTCTGCCATATAATTGCTCATAAAGGCTACCAGCAGAGAAGTCAGCTCATAAGATTGGGCAGGGCTCAAGTATGTGGATAAGTCATTTTTCAAAATTTCCAGGTTCCGGAAGCAGGAAAGGTATTCTCCACAGAAGCTGCTTGCCACCATTTGATACGCAATTTTCAGTCCATCCGGGCTGACAGCAATAATTTCGTGGGGCTCACCGGCATTAAAAAAATACAGCGATCCCTTGTGGACAGAGAAGGAATTGTCGTTTACACGCATTATGCCGTCACCCTCCAGCACCAGACCGATCTCCATGGTCCGGTGTACATGGGTGTTGCGGTTTACAACCTGCACAACATTGGCCTGCACATGGTTTAACCGTGGGTATGCAACGACCTCATATTCCTCATTGGATACTCTTTGTCCTTTCAAGTGGATCGCTCCCCTTTCAAGTTGCCCGGAGGCCGGCCTAAGACCGGCCTCCGCTTGTAACAAAACAGTTATTGCACTTGTGCATAGGCAGCCTGCACCTTACGGCACAGATTGTCCATGGCATTTTCGAAACACCGGCGGCCCAGCTCCACAGTTGCATCTCTGGGATCATGGATCACACAGTCGTTTTCAGACCGCTTGCCTTCAAACACAGAATCATCTGCGATGCCCCAGTCAGTGTACTTCAAGGGTACTTCTCTGGGCGGCAGATCCGCAAGACGCACATGCTCATCATGCAGATACCGGATAATGGATGTTTCGATCAGTGTTCCGTGACCAAAGTCAGGATGAAAATCATCGGTGAAGATATCCATCATGGTGTAGAGCACCCGGCTGTCGGTTTCGTTGGAAAACTCAACTGCCAAACGCTCCAGGGTACTCTTCTGTCCCCATGCACCGTGAGCATTGACGATGACGATCAGCTTGTACTGCTGCTGCACCAGCAGCCGCAGATACTCGCGGATGGTAACTGCAAAAATATCCTCACGGGCATAAAAGCTTTTCATGGAATTTTTGGGTACATCCATGCCGCAGACATAAAGCTTGTCGGGATCTTCAAAGCCCTTGGCCTCCAGAATATAAGCAGGACGCTCCCGCTCTGTTCCAAAGAACACCGTAGGCATTACAACGCCACCCAAACGCTCTGCGGCACAACGGGCCATAGCCTGTGCCATCAGCGGATCTGTACCGTAGGGCATGGCAGGTCCATGCCACTCCAACGGTGCCACCGGCAGATAGACGATAGAGCAGCGTTCCCGCTCCGCCTGGATCTCACCGGGCCGCAAAAACTCCAGTTGTACCGTACGCATAATTACACCAGTGCACTTTCTTCCTTGCGGGTCCAGCCGCCGTCACCCATGTAACCGGAAGGCAGGCCGGCGGGAGTCTCGAAGGTAGATTCCAGGTTCACAACCTTGCCGGTCTCGGCAGAGGTCATGATGCCATGCATCAGCTCAAAGACATGGAATGCCATTTCCTTGCAGGCACGGTTCTTGCGGCCGTTTACAATAGCCCAAGCCATTTCGGCAGCACCCACGCCACGGGAGTTTTCGGCATAGCCATGGGTCAGAGGGAATTCCACCTTGCCGCTAAGGGTCTTTTGGATATAAACGGGGTTGCCGAACTCATTGGGGTTACCCATGTACAGGATACCCTCGGTGCCGTAGATCACCAGAGAATAGGTCTCATCCAGGATGCAGTCAGAGTTCATGTGCAGGGTGCCCAAAACGCCGTTTTCGTACTGCATGGTGGCAGTGATGACATTGGCATCCTCCAGATCGTACTCCTTACCGTAGTTGGGAGCACCGATACGGGTGTTGACACGGTGGGGCTCATTGATAGCTGTAAAGGCACTGACGGACTTTACAGGGCCCAAAATGGACGCCAGTGCAGTCAGATAGTAACCGCCCATATCGAAGCCGATACCGCCGCCACGCTTGCACAGATGGGTCAGGAACTCACCATAGATGCCGTAGTTGCGGCTGATGGCTGCATGGCAGGAAACAGGCTTGCCGATGAGGCCCTGTTCCACGATATACTTGGCAGTCTGAACGGATGCACCCAGGAAGGTGTCGGGGGCAACGCCCAGGTACAGGCCCTTGGCATTGGCCAGCTCCACCAGTTCCTTGCCCTGCCACAGCTCCACAGCGATCATCTTCTCGGAGAAGACATGCTTGCCAGCTTCCAGGCACTGCTTGATGACAGGATAGTGAGCAGCGGGGATAGTCAGGTTGATGACCATATCGATGGTGGGATCTGCACAGATCTCATCGGTGGTCATAGCCTTGCAGCCATACTTTTCAGCCTTGGCCTGTGCGGCAGCAGGATACAGATCGGAACAGCCAACCAACTCCAGGATCTGGAACTTGCCGCTGGTAATGTTGGACATGTAAATGTCACTGATAGAGCCACAGCCGATAATGGCAACTCTAATCTTCTGCATAAGTAAATCCTCCTAAAAGGTCCTTTTCAATTACAGGGACAGGACGATCTCGCGAATGTTCTTTGCAACAGCGTTGATCTCTTCCTCGGTGGAGTTGATGTTGATACCGGTGCCGGAGCCCAGACCCTTGTCAACGACGCCGACGGAGATGTTCACAGCACGCTCCAGGATGTCGTCAGTGATGGGCAGCATGTGCTTGGCATAGGTACGCTCGTCCTGATGGAAAGGATGTGCGTCGGTCCAGGTCTTCTTGTCCAGGATCTGCTCCATGTTGTTGTATACATGCCAACCAGAACGGGCGATAACGGAAGTGCCTGCCTTCTCACAGAATGCAGCAGCCTTTTCCTTGGTTTCGAACAGCAGAGTCAGCAGAGTTGCACACTCGCCTTCGTCGTTAACAGTACGGAAGCCGACACCGGGCAGATCCTGCAGCTGTGCCTTCAGCATAGCCTTCTTCTCACGCAGGGTCTTCAGAATGGTGGGCAGCTTACGGGTCTGTGCCAATGCAACAGCACCGGACAGCTCGTTCATACGCATATTGATGCCGACAATGGAACGGTTGCCGACTTCAACGCCCATACGGGAGGGCTTGTGACCCTGATCGTGGAAGCCGAATGCACGCTCGTACAGATCCTGATCGGAGCAGCCGACAAAACCGCCGTCACCGGTGGTGATGGTCTTAAAGACGTTCAGGGAGTAAGCACCCATGTCGCCGATGGTACCGCAGCACTTGCCCTTGTAGGAAGCACCGACAGCCTGGCAGCAGTCTTCGATAACATACAGGTTGTGCTTCTTTGCGATCTCCATGTTCTTGTCCATCTTACAGGGGTTGCCCAGCATGTGGACGGGAATAATAGCCTTGGTACGGGGGGTGATCAGTTCTTCGATCTTATCGGGATCGATGGTAAGGCTGTCGTCGATCTCAGCCAAAACAGGAATTGCGTTCATCATGATGATGGTGGAAATGGAAGCAATGAAAGTATAGCCGGGAACGATAACTTCGTCGCCCATGCCAATACCCAGAGCTGCCAGACATGCCAGCAGAGAGCTGGTACCTGCATTGGTAGCCACAACATGCTTGTGACCCAGCAGTTCAGCCATCTCCTTTTCAAAGGTTGCGACCTTACCCTGGAAGCCGTCAACACCGGGGGTGCCGTAACGGAACAGAGAACCAGCCTCAATAACATCCATCAATTCTTTCTTTTCTTCTGCACCAAATACATAAGAACCAGGACCGCCTGCCATAATTAAATACCTCCAAAATTATATTATTAATCTTTTTTACTTACGGGAGAACACGCTCAGTCATACGGGTACGGAAACCGTCCATTGCCCGAACAAAACCTTCTGCATACTTGCAGCCGGCCTGCATGCCACGGAACTCAGACATGATACGGATGGTGTCGAAGAACCGATCCTCATCATCACGCAAAGATGCGTAGTTGGCTGCCATCCAAGCCTTCTGGCTGTCCATGCAGTTCAGCATCTTCATCTTGGTCTCATAGTAGTCTGTGATATCCACATAGTCCGTGGGTTGGAAGCCCATACCTGCCACAGGCTCAAACATCCAAATGGAAGGAATCTGATCGTAGGGCTCACACTCGGTCTTCAGGTGGGCAATGGGGATCATGACTGCAATATCATTGACGATCTTGCTGGTGAGCATATGATCGGGATTGTAGTCATGCAGGTTGTGGGTAAGGATCACATCTGCCTTGCAGTAACGAACCAGGTTAATGAATGCAAGACGAACTTCCTTAGTTTCATAGAACATCTCGTCATCGTAATCCAGGCAGATGTACTCAGCACCAATGATGGCGGCAGAGTTCTTGGCCTCCTGCTTACGGATGGCTGCAATTTCTTCCATGGTGTGGGTGGCAGAGCCGATATTACCGCTGGTAGCAGTTGCAATATAAACCTTGTGACCCTGAGCTGCGAACTTGGCGAGAGTGCCGGCACACATGGTTTCCACATCATCGGGATGGGCACCAATTGCAAGAATATTCATAGTAACTCCTTTCCAAATCAGACCTTTGCGTGTCTGTTTTCCATGTACTTATCGCTGACGATAACGATCAGCAGGATCAGGCCCTTAACAAAGGGCTGCAGTGCTGCGGGAATAGAGAACATAGTCATGGCGTTGTAGATGATGTTCATCAGCAGCACGCCCCACAGGGTCTTAATGGCACCACCCTTGCCGCCGGCCATGGAAGTACCGCCCACGATGACCATGGGGATAACATTCAAAGGTCCGTTTAGACCAAGGTTGCCGGATGCGGAGAACTGACGGGTCATCATGACCATGCCGCCAACGGCAGCAAACAGGCCCTGTGCAATATAAGCACTCCAGATGTAGTTTCTGGACTTCAGACCCAGGTTGTCAGCCGCGTTGATATTGCCGCCAACCAAGTACAGATTTCTGCCGTACTGGGTTCTGCGGAGGACGAACTCCGTCAGCAAAGCCAAAGCTACCAGAAGCAGCACAACTACGGGAATCGCACCAAACAGCTTGACATTGTTGATAGCCAGCAAAATGGGGTGAGCCATGGAAACAGGTCTTGCGTTGGTGATGGTCAGTGCAATGCCCTTATATGCCAGCTGCATGGTCATGGATACGATAAAGGGAGACAGCCGGAAGGTGGCCACAAAGAAGCCGGTAACAGCACCGCAGATGCCGCCCAAAACAATGGCAGTCACAACTGCAAGGGCAAAATTCATTTCAGCCTTCAGCATCATCATAAAGACACAAGCCGTAAGGGACATGACAGAGCCAAAGGAAATGTCCAACTGTCCTACCAGCAGAATGAAGGTAAAGCCAATTGCTGCAATACCAAAGCCGGAAATGGCATCCGCGATGGCAAACAGGTTTGCCTTGGTTAAGAAGTTCTCCTTGATGATGGACATCACCACAAAGATGACGATCGTCAGAATGGGGATACGATAATTACTAAATGCTTTCTTTACAAATGTCATATCCATCACCTCTTCTTCAAGTGGTCAAGGTTGATTGCCAACAGCAGGATCACACCCTGAACAATGTACTGGACCGCAGTGCTGACACCCAAAAGCTGCAGGATGTTGGTGATCAGGCCGAAGGTAACCGTACCAATGAACACCTGGATCATGCCGCCATGACCGCCGTATAGTGCGTTACCACCGATGATGGAACAAACTGCACCGTTGAAGTCACCGCCTACACCAGCACCGTCAGATGCACTGTTGAAGCGGGCTGCGTAAATGACAGCTGCGATACCGCAGCAGAAGCCCGCGATGGTATATGCGATCACCTTGATTCTGCCGGCATTGATACCTGCAAGGTATGCGGCGTGCTTGTTTGCACCGGTGAGGAGCATTTTTCTGCCGAAGGTAGTCTTTTTGATAATGATCTGCAGAATGATCATTACGACGATCCAGATCAGTGCACAAATGGGGAAACCCATAATGTCGCCCTGGCCCAAAGAACGGAACCAGTCCAGATGCTCGGGGATCTGAATACGGATGCTCTCACTGCCGCCGCTGTACCACTTTGCCAGAGCCTGGGCCATCATACCGGTGGCCAGGGTGATCATAAAGCCTTCGCCGGAGCCGCCGCGGGTCAGCTTCATCAGCAGACCATTGAACAGACCCATGGCCAAGCCGGCACACAGAGCAACAGCGATGCCCACGGCACCGTTGCCGGTGGTCTTCTCCATGCCG
>JAZNZG010000060.1:0-20672 GCA_045594825.1 Faecousia sp.
ATCCGTGTCAACATGTACGATGCCGATTCTACGGACCGGATCGAAGTAACCCCCACCCGTGAGGGCTACATATTTGACGGCTGGTTCACCGCAGCCACCGGCGGCAGCCAGGTGACCGAGCTGAACAAGAGCACCCATGCCGCCACACTGTATGCCCACTGGACAGCAGAGGAGGGCACAGAGGAGAAGGAAGAAGTCAAGGAAGAAACCAAGGAAGAAGTCGAGGAAGAAACCGAGGAAGAAACCAAGGAAGAAACCAAGGAAGAAACTTCTGTGACTGTCACCGTTACCTCCAACGATGTGAATCTGCGTAAGGGCCCCGGCACCAACTACACCACCATCGGCACCGCCAACAAGGGCAAGGTGTACACCATCACCCAGATCAAGGAAGCAGGCGGCCGTACCTGGGGCTGCTTCGGCAGCGGCTGGATCTGCCTGGACTATACCAGCTATAAAAATCCCGTAGTGGAGGAAGAGGAAAAAGCCGAGACTCCTGCCACCGTTACAGGCAAGGTCAAGGTCACCAGCTATCTGACCATCCGCAGCGGAGCCGGCACCGGCTACTCTGCAGTGGGCACCCTGAACAACAACGCCAAGGTTGAGATCCTGCAGCAGAAGGTAGTGGGAGCCTCCACCTGGGGCAAGATCAGCAAGGGCTGGATCTGCATGGACTATGTGGTGCTGGACGAAGCCAAGGAAGAAGTCGAGGAAGAAACCTCCACCGAAGATAAGACCGAATCCACTACCACTAAGGTCGAGGGTACCGTTACTGCCAGCAGCCTGCTGATCCGTACCGGTCCCGGCACCACTTACGATGTGGCAGGCAGCTACAAGAAGGGCACCAAGGTGACCATCCTGCAGCAGAAGGAAGTGGGCAGCTCCACCTGGGGCAAGACCAAGAAAGGCTGGGTCAGCATGGCCTATATCAGCCTTTCCGACGCTTCCGACAAGACCGAGTCCACCGACAAGACCGAATCCACCAATAAGACAGAAGCCACCGGTACCAAGGGCATTGTCAAGGCCGACGGCTCCCTGCGGATCCGCAGCGGCCCCGGCACTTCCTACTCCGTAGCCGGCTATGTCAGCGACGGCTCCTCCGTGACCGTCACCGAGACCAAGGTGGTAGGCAACACCACCTGGGGCAAGATCAGTAAGGGCTGGATCAGCCTGGACTATGTGGAGCTGGAAGGCACCGCAGACTCCGATGACGCAGACATCCGGACCGTTACTGCCAGCTGTCTGAAGGTCCGTGCAGAGGCCGGCACATCTTCTTCCGTGGCAGGCTACCTGTACTACGGAGCAAAGGTGACCATCCTGGAGACCAAGAGCGTCAACGGTACCAAGTGGGGCCGCATCGCAACGGGCTGGATCTGCCTGGATTACACGAAATAAAATTTCACAGTCCCCGCCTTCAGGCGGGGACTTGCTTTTTTATATTTTATTTTGTATAATAAGCTGATTCATTTTCATCTTTTTTAATAAGAGGTAGGAACGTGTATTTAAAATCATTGGAAGTACAGGGCTTCAAGTCCTTCCCGGACAAGACCGTGATCCGCTTCGGCGATGACATCACAGCCATCGTAGGCCCCAACGGTGCCGGCAAATCAAATATTTCCGACGCCATTTTGTGGGTCATGGGCGAACAGAGCACCAAGACCCTCCGGGGTGCCAAAATGGAGGATGTGATCTTCGGCGGCACCCAGAAGCGGGCAGCGGTGGGCTTTGCCGAAGCCACGCTGACTTTGGATAACGCCGACAGAGCCCTTGCATACGATGCCGACGAGGTGATGGTCACCCGCCGGTATTACCGCTCCGGCGACAGTGAGTATTATATCAACCGCCAGTCTGCCAGACTGCGTGATATCCATGAGCTGTTCATGGATACCGGCCTTGGCAGAGAGGGCTATTCCAATATCGGCCAGGGTAAGATCGACGACATTCTCTCCCGCAAGAGCGGCGACCGCCGTGAGATCTTCGAGGAGGCTGCGGGCATTTCCAAGTACCGCCACCGCAAGGAGGAGACGGAACGGAAACTCCAGCACACCGAGGATAACCTTCTGCGGATTGGGGACAAGGTCTCTGAGCTGGAGCTGCAGCTGGACCCTCTGCGTATCCAATCGGAAAAGGCCAAGAAGTACCTGGAGCTGAAGGAAGAGCTTCAGGGCGTGGAAGTCGCGGTATGGATGGACAAGCTGGAAAAGCTGTCTGCCGAGGCAAGAAAGGCCGAGGAGGACTTTGTCACCGAATCCTTCGTGCTGCAGCAGGCTCATGAGGACCTGGACAAGCTGTACGCCTCCGCTGAGGAGCTGGGCAGCCGGCTCCGCCGTCAGAACGAGGCTGTGGAGAACGCCCGCATCCAGGTAAGCATGCTGGAGGCAGCCCACCAGCAGACGGAAGGACAGATCGAAATTCTCCGTGCTGCCGTACAGAACAACGAAGATAATATCCGCCGCAGCCAGGAGGACCTGGCAGGCCAGGAGAGCCGCAGCAACGGCATTACCGCTCAGATGGAGCAGGCACAGCAGCGGATCGAATCCATTGAAAAATCTCTTCGGGAGAAGGCAGAAGCCATCGCCTCCCTCCAGCGGGAGCTGACCGCCATGACTGCCGATGCCCAGGGCATCACCCTGCAGTTCATGCAGCTTCGCACCCAGCAGATGCAGCTGACCACAGACATCGCCGCCCGTGAGGCAGACATCCGTGCCATGGATGCGGCCTTGCAGGAGAGTGGTCTTCGCCGTGAGCAGCTGCGGGAAGACATCCGCTCCGGAGAAGAAAAGGAGCAGCAGGCCCGTCAGGCTCTGGCTGCCTGCCGCAGTGAGCTGAAAAAGGCCCGGGAGGAAGTCACCACAGCAAATAATATGATCGCCGGCTACGCTCTCCGGCAAGCGTCCCGGAACAAGCGTCGGGACGATTTGGCGGAAAGCGTGCATAAAATCACCACGGAGCTGGAAGCCGTCCAGGCCAAGGCCGGGGTATTCCGTGCCATGGAAAAGGATTTTGAAGGCTATCAGAAATCTGTCCGCCAGGTGATGCAGGAGGCAAAGCGAGGCTCTTTGCGGAACATCCACGGACCGGTGTCCCAGCTCATCCGTACCGAGGACGAGCATACCGTGGCCATGGAAATTGCTTTGGGAGCATCCATGCAAAGCATCGTGGTGGCCTCCGAAGCCGACGGCAAAGCCGCCATCTCCTTCTTAAAACGCACCGGTGGCGGCCGTGCCACATTCCTGCCCCTGTCTGTCATCAAGGGCAGAAAGCTGCAGGAAACGGGCCTGGAGGCGTGTGCCGGTTTTGTGGGTATTGCTTCTGACCTCATAGTCTGTGACAAGGCTTACACAGCCGTGGTGGAGAATCTGCTGGGCAGGACCGTCATCACGGAGAATCTGGACCATGCCATCGCCATGGCCAAAAAGTACGCTCAGCGGTTTAAGATCGTCACCCTGGACGGACAAGTGGTAAATCCCGGCGGCTCCATGACCGGTGGCAGCGTGAACAAGGATGCCGGTATCCTCAGCCGTGCCAACGAGCTGGAAAAGCTGCCCGTGCAGGAAAAGACGCTCGGGGAAAAGCTGACAGCTTTGGAGGAAGAATATACGGAAGCCAACCGTGCGGCCCAGCAGGTACAGTTCCAGCTGGAGACCACACGGGAGCAGCTTGCCGAGGCGGAAAAGCAGGTGCTGACCCTGGAGGGCACGGAAAAGCAGCATGAGATCTGGCTGCAGGCCCTGGAGGACGCACATGAAAGTGCCAACCGGGAGCTGGAGGGCTTGGACAGCAGAGCCGCTGCGGACAAAGAGCAGCGTATTTCCTGCCAGGCACAGGTACAGGTATATGAAAAGCAGCTGCAGCAGACCCTGCAGAGCATCGCCCTTTTGGAGGGCACCCAGACGGAGGCGGAGGAAAAGGTGGCAGCCATTACCGGCCGCATGAACGACATCCGCACCGAATCCGCCGCTTTGGAGGCGGAGCAGAATACTGCCCGCAGCCACATCATCGACCTGCGTCTTTTGCAGGCAGCGGCCCAGGGCGACCGGGACAAGAAGCTGGCGGACATGGATTCCATCCGTGGCGAGATCGCTTATTTGACCCAGCAGATCACCCAGCAGGAGCAGCGGCAGAAGGAAAACGATGCCGAGACTGCCCAGGCCCGCACCCGTCTTGAACAGGCTGTGGCGGACTACGGACGCATCGAGGCCGCAAAATCCAAAACCGACGGTGACATCACCGACAAAAATAAGTCCATCCTCACCATGGAGCGTTCCTGTGCGTTGTTGGAAAGCAAAAAGGAAACCACAGCGATTGAGGAACGCAATACCATCGACCGTCTGTGGGAGACCTACGGTCTTACCCCCGGCACCGCCGGTGAAAAGTGTGCCCCCATCGAATCCGTGGCCGCAGGCACCCGCCGCATCGGCGAGCTGAAGCGGAAGATCGGTGCATTGGGTACGCCCAATTTGGGAGCCATCGAGGAATACGCCCGTGTCAACGAGCGGTATACTTACCTTACCGGCCAGCGGGACGATGTACTTACCTCCAAGCGGGAGCTGGAGAGCATCATCCGCAACATTACCAAGGAGATGACCTCCATCTTCGTGGTGGAATTTGGCAAGATCAACGAGTACTTTGGCAAAGTCTTTACGGAGATGTTCGGCGGCGGTCATGCAGTGCTGATACTGGAAGACCCCAATGAGCCCTTAAGCTGCGGTATTGAGATCAAGGTGCAGCCTCCCGGAAAGCAGGTCAAGACCATTACACTGCTCAGTGGCGGTGAGAAGGCCTTTGTGGCCATTGCACTGTACTTTGCCATTTTGAAGGTGCGTCCCACGCCCTTCTGTATGTTGGACGAGATCGACGCTGCTCTGGACGACCGGAATGTGGAGCGGTTTGCCGCTTACCTGCGGAGCTTAAGCCGCAAGACCCAGTTTATCGTCATTACCCACCGCCGCGGCACCATGGAGGCATCCGATGTGCTCTACGGTGTGACCATGCAGGAGCAGGGCATCAGTAAGCTGCTGCGTCTGGATCTGAACCAGATGGAGGAGCAGCTGGGAATCACAGAATAATCTTAAGGAGTAACTATGGGCTTTTTTGATAAGATCAAGGCAGGCCTTACCAAAACAAGGGATGCCTTGTCAGGAACCTTGGGCAGCGTATTCACCGGCTTTTCCGAGATCGATGACGATTTTTATGACGAGCTGGAGGAATGTCTCATTCTGGCCGACCTGGGTGTGGAAACTGCCACCAAGGCGGTGGAGCAGCTTCGCAGGACCGTCCGGCAGGAGCACTTAAAAACCACCGACGAGGCAAAGCAGGTGCTGAAAAGCATTCTTGCCCAAATGCTGAATGTGGGCGATACCCAACTGAAGCTGGACACCACGCCCTCTGTGATCCTGGTCATCGGCGTCAACGGTGTGGGCAAGACCACCACCATCGGCAAGCTGGCCACCATGCTGGTCCGCCAGGGCAAAAATGTGCTTTTGGTGGCAGGCGATACCTTCCGTGCAGCCGCTGCCGACCAGCTGGAGATCTGGGCAGAACGCTCCGGTGCATCCATCGTACGGCAGCATGAGGGAGCAGACCCCGCCTCTGTGGTGTTTGACGGCATCCGGTCCGCCAAGGCCAAGGGTGCGGATGTGATCCTCATCGACACCGCCGGCCGTCTGCACAACAAGCAGAATCTGATGAACGAACTGAACAAGATCAGCCGCATCGTGGAGCGGGAGCTGCCGGAGGCCTCCCGGGAGGTGCTGCTGGTACTGGACGGCACCACCGGCCAGAACGGCCTCATTCAGGCCAAGGAATTCAGCCGCATCGCCGGTGTTACCGCCATCGCACTGACCAAGCTGGACGGCACCGCCAAGGGCGGCATCGTCATCGCCGTGGCGGATGTGCTGCAGATCCCCGTAAAATTTGTGGGTGTAGGCGAAAAGGCAGACGATCTGATGCCCTTTGAAGCAAAGGACTTTGTGGAGGCATTGCTGCAATGAAAGTTGTATTGGCAAGCAAAAATAAGCACAAGCTGGAAGAGATCAGCAAGATCACCGAAAAATTCGGCATCGACCTTGTGCTGCAAAGCGAGCTGGGCATCGACCTGGATGTAGAGGAGACCGGAACCACCTTTGAGGAAAACTCTTTTCTGAAGGCGGAGGCGGTGATGAAGGCCACAGGCCTGCCCGCCCTGGCAGACGATTCCGGCATCGCGGTGGACGCCTTGAATGGCGAGCCCGGTGTGTATTCCGCCCGGTACGGCTTTGACGAATCCCTGGACGACTGGGGCAGACTTCTGCTGCTGCTGAAAAATACGGAGCATGTGCCCGACGGACAGCGGCAGGCACAGTTCGTCTGTGTCATCACCATGGTGACCCCTGAGGGCCGTGTGATCCAGGCCCGGGGAGAGATCCACGGAGAATTGACAAGACAGGCAAGAGGGGAAAACGGCTTTGGCTACGATCCCATCTTCTACTATCCCCCCCTGGGGATGACCACAGCGGAGCTGAGCAGTGAGGAGAAGAACAAGGTTTCCCACCGTGCCAATGCTTTAAAGCTGTTTTACGAGAAAATGAAGGAGGCAGGCTATGCTGACAAGTAAAGAGCGGGCCGAGCTGAGAAGCCAGGCCACAGAATTGGATACCACGCTGATGGTGGGCAAGGGCGGCGTTACCGATGCCGTCATCGCAGAGGCAGAAAATCAGCTCACCGCCCGTGAACTGGTAAAGGGCAAGGTGCTGGAGGGTGCCATGATGACGCCCCGTGAGGTCAGCGACGAGATCTGCCAGGCCACCGGTGCAGAGGGCGTGGCGGTGATCGGCACAAAGTTTGTGATCTACCGCTTCAGCGAAAAGCTCCAGGCGGAGCGGAATCAGACCGGCCGTGCCAAGCGGAAGCCCACCAAGGCAAACCCCGTCCGTAAGGGTGCCCAGGCCCGGCGTCAGGCCGCCCGGAAGGTGCGGGAGCAGAGAAACGAGTATTTCCGCCAGATGGCCATTGACAAAGCCATCGAGCGTTCCAGAGAAAAGCAGCTCCACGGGGAAGAATAAACAGATAAGGGGAGATCACAGTGCGTATCGGCATCTACGGCGGCACCTTCAGCCCGGTCCATGTGGGCCATGTGGAAGGGGCAAAGTATGCCCGGGAGCGGCTGGAGCTGGATACAATTCTTATGATCCCCACCAGCATTTCCCCTCACAAGGAGCTTCCGCCGGGAACACCCACCCCCCAGCAGCGTCTGACGATGCTGCAGCTGGCTTTGCAGGGGGAGGAGGGGATACAGGTTTCTGACCTGGAGCTTGTCCGCGGCGGTGTCAGCTACACATGGCAGACGCTGACAGCCCTGCGGCAGCAGTACCCCCGGGATGACTTCTTTCTTATTATGGGGGACGATATGTTCCTGTCCATCGATACATGGAAAGAGCCCCATATCATTTATCAGGAAGCCACTCTGGCCGTTCTCTGCCGGGGCGGTGACTGGGAAAAGGCAAAGGAAAAAGCTGCCACCATGACCGAACAGGGTGTTCGGGTGCAGCTGCTGGAAAATCCCGTAACGGAAATATCCTCCACCCAGCTCAGACGGCTGCTGGCCTTCCGGTGTGCCGAGGATTACCTGCCGGAGGGTGTGGCGGACTACATCCGTAAGTGCGGCCTGTATTGCCGGGATTATAAAAATCTCTCCCTGGCAGAACTGGAAACCGCGGTCATCGGGCTTTTGAATCCCAACCGGGTCAAGCATACCCTGGGCTGCCGGGATACAGCCGTAGAGCTGGCACGGCTGTGGGGAGCGGACGAAACGGATGCCGCCCGTGCAGGCCTGCTGCACGATGTGACCAAGGCTCTGGACGGAAGACTTCAATTGACATTGTGCAGCCGGTACGGTATAATGCTGGATACATTTTCCGGCAATAATCCCAAGACCCTCCACGCGTTGACCGGCTCTTTGGTTGCTCAGCGGATATTTGGGGAAAATAAACAGGTGGTGGATGCCATTGCCAGCCATACCACCGGAAAGCCGGGAATGAATACCCTGGAAAAGATCATCTATGTGGCCGACTATATGGAGCCGTGCCGGGACTTCCCCGGGGTGGATCGGCTGCGTCACTTGGCTCACACCGATCTCAATGCGGCGTTAAAGCTGGGACTGGAAATGACCCTGGAGGTGCTGAAAAGCCAGGGCCGGGAGATCTCTCCCGAATCCAACCGGGCTCTTGAATTTATAAATTCCAATCCGTGAAAGGAAGATAGAATATGTTAAGTGCAAAAGAAGTGGCTTATGAAGTAACCAAGGCATTGGACGCCAAGAAGGGCATCGATATCAAGCTGCTGCGGATCAACGAGGTCAGCAGCCTTGCCGATTATTTTCTGATTTGCACCGGTACCTCCAACACCCATGTCAAGACCCTGTGCGATTACGCGGAGTACACCATGGAGCAGCTGGGTGAAAAGCTGCTGGGCCGTGAGGGCCACCGGGGCAACTCCTGGGAGCTGCTGGACTACGGCTCTGTGGTGGTTCATGTGTTCACCGAGGAAGCAAGAACGTTTTATTCTCTGGAGCGGCTGTGGGCTGATGCGGAGAATGTGGATATTTCCGACCTGATCATTGAAGAGTAAAAGAGGTAAGCACCATGATTTACGAGCATTCTGCCGTTGAAAAGAAATGGCAAAAATACTGGGAAGACAACAACACCTTCCATACCGATGTGTGGGACTTCTCCAAGCCCAAGTACTATGTGCTGGATATGTTCCCCTATCCCTCCGGCGTAGGTCTGCACGCAGGCCATCCTGAGGGCTATACTGCCACAGATATCATGTCCCGCATGAAGCGTATGCAGGGCTATAATGTGCTGCACCCCATGGGCTACGACTCCTTCGGTCTGCCTGCGGAGCAGTACGCTGTCAGTACCGGCAACCATCCCAACGGCTTTACCCAGGAGAACATCAAGACCTTCTCCGGCCAGCTGAAGGAGCTGGGCTTTGACTACGACTGGAGCAAGTGCGTTGCCACCTCCGATCCCGACTTCTACAAGTGGACCCAGTGGATCTTCAAGAAGCTGTGGGAGGCAGGCTACGCCAAGCGTATCGAAATGCCCGTAAACTGGTGTGAAGAGCTGGGCACCGTTCTTGCCAATGACGAAGTCATCGACGGCAAGTCCGAGCGTGGCGGTTATCCCGTTGTGAAGAAGATGATGATGCAGTGGGTCATTGATCAGCCCGCTTTTGCCGAAAAGCTGCTGGAGGGCCTGGAGGAGATCGACTGGCCCGAATCCACCAAGGAGATCCAGCGTAACTGGATCGGCAAGTCCACCGGTGTTGAGGTGGATTTCAAGCTGGTTGGCGGCGGTGCGTTCTCCATCTACACCACTTGTATCGAAACCATCTACGGCATCACCTTCATGGTCCTGGCTCCCGACGGCAACATCATGCAGTCGCTGATGGACCGCGTGGAGAATCGGGAAGAGGTCCAGGCTTATATCGATGCTGCTGCCAGCAAGAGCGAGATCGACCGTACCGACGCTACCAAAACCAAGACCGGCTGCCCCCTCAAGGGCGTGTATGCCATCAACCCTGTCAACGGCAAGGAAGTGCCCGTATTCATCGGTGACTTCGTTCTTGGTAACTATGGCACCGGTGCCGTTATGGCTGTTCCCAGCCATGACCAGCGTGACTTTGAGTACGCTGTTGCCCACAATATCCCCATGCTCCAGGTCATCGATGGCCGGGATGTCAGCGAATGTGCCTTTGAAAAGCAGGACTACCTGGGCAAGGGCTGTAAGCTCATGAACTCCCAGGAATTCACCGGTCTGACGGTGGAGGAGGCCAAGGAGGCCATCACCTGCAAGCTGGAGAGCATGGGCGTTGCAAGAAGAAAGAACAACTATCACTTCCGTGAGTGGATCTTTGCCCGTCAGCGTTACTGGGGCGAGCCCGTTCCCTGCGTCTACACCGAAGACGGCCGGACGGTTTTCCTGCCCGACGAAGAGCTGCCTCTGGTGCTGCCCGTACTGGAAGACTACAAGGGCAAGGGCGGCAAGGCTCCTTTGGAGAATGCCACCGCGTGGAAGCACTACGATGCAAACGGCATCAAGGGCCTGCGTGAGACCTCTACCATGCCCGGCTCTGCCGGTTCTTCCTGGTACTTCATGCGATACATCGATCCCAAGAACGACAAGACCTTCTGTGATCCGGAGCTTCTGAAGCACTGGATGCCCGTGGATCTGTACATCGGTGGCCCCGAGCATGCGGTTGGCCACCTGATCTACTCCCGTATCTGGAACCGCTTCCTGTACGATCAGGGCCTGTCTCCCGTGGCCGAGCCCTTCAAAAAGCTGGTGCACCAGGGCATGATCCTGGGCGAAAACGGCATCAAGATGGGCAAGCGTTTCCCCGAATTTGTGGTCAATCCCAGTGATGTCGTCCGGGAATACGGTGCCGACACCCTGCGTCTTTACGAGATGTTCATGGGCCCGCTGGAGGTTTCCAAGCCCTGGTCCACCACCGCTGTGGCCGGTGCCAAGAAGTTCATCAACCGTGTATGGAACTTCTTTACCGAGCCCGGCAACATCACCGATACCGATGACGGCAAGCTCACCAAGATCTACCACCAGACGGTAAAGAAGATCACCAATGACTTTGAAGCACTGGGCTTCAATACCGCCATCGCCCAAATGATGGTATTTGTCAACGAGGTGTATAAAAACGGCTCCTGCCCCAGAGAATATGCCGAGGGCTTCATTAAGATGATGTCCTGCATCACCCCCCATGTAGGTGAAGAGATCTGGCAGGTCCTGGGTCACAGCGAAAGCATCGCCTACGAGAGCTGGCCCACCTACAACGAGGAAAAGTGCAAGGATGCTGAGGTCACCATCGCTGTGCAGGTCAACGGCAAGATGCGTGGCACCGTGGTGATGGATGCAGACCTGGACAACGATACCGTGGTAGAGAATGTACTGGCCAACGAGAAGATCGCAGCCTTCCTGCAGAAGAACGGCGGAAACATCGTAAAGACCATCGTTGTTAAGAATAAACTGGTGAACCTGATTGTAAAATAAGGAATAAATCCAAAAAAGTGTCAAAAGTGCTTGACATTTGGAAGATGAGAGCATATAATATTCAAGCCGATAAGGCCCTGAACGCATCCTGGATCGAGCCGGATGCTATCGGAGGGAGGGAAAACAATGTCTGAAATTCGCGTAAAGGAAAACGAATCTCTGGAGAGTGCACTGCGTCGTTTTAAGCGTAGCTGTGCTAAGGAGGGCGTTATTGCTGAAGTTAAGAAACGCGAGCATTATGTCAGCCCCAGCCTGAAGCGTAAGCAGAAGTCTGAAGCTGCCCGTAAGAACAAGAGAAAGTTCTATTAATTTTCCCCTCTTATGAATGCTGAAAAATCCCACAGACACAGGTCTGTGGGATTTTTGCGTTTACAGGTCATGTAGTTCCTGATAAAGACCCACAGCACCTGTAAACCCCAGCTCCTCCGCCTGCCGCAGCAGCTGCTCTATATCCTCCCGTGTGCGGAACAGGGTAAATACAGCCCGGTCGGCCGAAACATCAATACAGTAGCTGCAGCAAAGGCGGGCCTCCCGATGGACGATCCCCTCCGGAGAAAAGGGGGGCAGGCTGTCCAGGCAGCTGCCGGAGCCTGTGACGGTGATCTGCTGCACATTGGCTGCCACATCCAGCCACAGCTCCCTGTCATTCCACCGCTTCCGGGCATCCTCCAGGGGGCGGTGCATGGGAACCTCTGCCAATACAGGTCCGTCAGTAAGCTGTGCATATCCTTCGGTGACGCCCACAGGGCAGGGAAGGGCTGCCAAAGCCTTTACCATGGCTTCGGGACAGCCTGGCCGCTGCAGATCCAGCAGTGCACATGCTGCTCCTGCCTGCTCCAAAACTTCCCCAAGCTGTGCAGCCACCCGATCCGGGTCGTGTCCCCATACCGGCACCCGGTCGTTAAGGATCACCATGCTGCACCTGGGCAGTGGCTGTTGTGCTTCCAGCCCGTTTTCATAAGGGGAAAAATGGCAGGCCATATATGCCGGAAAAGCGGTATCCGCTTCCAGCATTTCCCCCCGCGTGCCTGCAAGATACAGCGGTAAACCCATGGACAAAATCCCCCTCCTGTGCTATAATCAAAAAAACATCATGTCTATTTACTTTATGAACCAAGGAGCCCCAATATGAATTTCCCCTTTCTGCCAACCATGATCGCCGACACGGTGACGGAGCTGACCCCGGAGCTGCTGCAGCAACAGGGCATCCGTCTGCTGATGCTGGATTTTGATAATACCATCGTTCCTTATACCACCAGCCACCCCACGAAGGAAATGTCCGCCTGGCTCCACGAGATGCAAGGGTCGGATATTCAGCTGTGCGTGGTGTCCAACAGCAAAAAGCCCCGGGTAAAGATATTCTGCAAGGCCTGGAACATCCCCTGCATCACCCACGCCCAAAAGCCTTTCTCCAACGGCATCCGCCGCTGCATTAAAAAATTCGGCATACCCGCCGAAGAATGTGCCCTTGTGGGCGATCAGATCTATACCGACACCCTGGGAGCCAACTGTGTGGGTGTCAAGTCCATTTTGGTGAAGGCCATCGACAATCACAATATATGGCTGAAGCTACGCCATGTGGCGGAAAAGCCCTTTATTTATGCTGCAAAAAACAGGAGGATCCATCATGAAGAATCTTGAAAAATACTTAAGCCTGCTGGACGACACCACCGGTCTGCTGCTGACCAGCCGTTACAGCCGTCACTACTGTGCCGAGTTTGATATTGCCGAGGGTATTGCCCTGGTAAGCAAACAGGGCTGCCGCTATTTTACCGACTTCCGTTATATCGAATCTGCTCAGAACGGCATTGAAAACATGCAAGTGCAGGAGACCAACCGGGACAACCCCTATTCCGCACTGATCAACAACGCCATCGCGGACTTTGGTCTGACGGCTCTGGGCTATGAGGAAGCCTATCTGACGGTGGCGGAGCTGCAGTCCTTTGAAGAAAAGCTGAACGCCAAGCTCATCCCTATGAACGAGCGCATCCACGCCTTCCGGGCCATCAAGGAGAAGTGGGAGCTGGAGCGGATGCGGAAAGCTCAGGCCATTACCGACAAGGCTTTTTCTGAGGTCCTGGGGCGTATCAAAGCAGGTCAGACGGAACTGGAGCTGCAGGCGGAGCTCATTTACTGCCTGTACAAAAACGGTGCGGAGGGCCTGTCCTTTGACCCCATTGTGGTGTCCGGTCCCAACACCAGCCTGCCCCATGGTGTGGCCGGGGACCGTGTCATTCAGGAAGGCGATTTTATTACCATGGACTTCGGTGTCATCGTGGGGGGCTACTGCTCCGATATGACCCGTACTGTTGCTGTGGGCTATGTCACCGATGAGATGGAAAAGGTCTATAAGACGGTGCTGGCAGCCCAGCTGGCAGGCATTGCCGCCACCAAGGCGGGCATGGTGGGCAAGGATGTGGATGCTGCCGCCCGTAAGGTCATCGAGGATGCCGGCTATGGCCCTTACTTTGGCCACAGCTACGGCCACAGCCTGGGCCTGGAGGTCCATGAAAACCCCAACTGCTCTCCCAGAGAGGAGCGGGTGCTGGCAGAAAACACGGTCTGCTCTGCTGAGCCCGGTATTTATCTGCCGGGAAAATTCGGTGTCCGGATCGAAGATACCATCGTTTTCAAGGAAAACGGTTATGAAGATTTGACACACAGCCCGAAAAATTTAATAATTGTGTGAAAAAATTTAGTTTTCCCCTTGAAAAATTCCTTAGTGTCGGTTAGAATATATCAGTCAAACTATGTACACAAATAGCCTTTTCCTGAAAGAGGCATCTTAGGAGGATAAATATTATGATTTCTGCAGGCGATATTCGCAACGGTATCACTTTCGAGATGGACGGCAAGGTTATGCAGGTCATCGAGTTCCAGCATGTTAAGCCCGGCAAGGGTGCCGCATTCGTTCGCGTGAAGATGCGTAACGTCATCACCGGCGGCGTGACTGAAACTTCCCTGAACCCCTCTGCCAAGTTCCCCACTGCTTTCATTGAGAGAAAGAAGATGGAGTACTCCTACAACGACGGCGAGCTGTACTACTTCATGAACCCCGAAACTTATGAGCTGGAGCCCATCGACGGCAGCGTTATGGATGACGGCTTCAAGTTCGTCAAGGAAAACGATGTCTGCACCGTTATGAGCTACAAGGGCAAGGTCTTTGGCGTGGAAGTTCCCAACTTTGTGGACCTGGTGGTCACCGCTACCGAGCCCGGCTTCGCCGGCAACACCGCCACCAACACCCTGAAGCCCGCTACTGTTGAGACCGGTGCTGAGGTCAAGGTGCCTCTGTTCATCAACGAGGGCGACAAGATCCAGATCGACACCCGCAGCGGTGAATATCTGGGCCGTGCAAAGTAAGAGGAGTATCACAATGACGATTTCTGAAAAGTCTGCATATCTGAAGGGCCTGATGGACGGCCTGAACCTGAACACCGAAGCAGCCGAAGGCAAGATGATCGCTGCCATGGTGGAGCTGCTGGGCGACATCACCAAGAAGCTCACCGATGTTGAGGACACCACCATCGCCATCTCCGATGAGCTGGACATGATCGAAGAGGATCTGGACGCCATCGAGGACTACATCATGGATGTGGAAGAGGACCTGGACGAAGAGTATGAGGACGACGATTACGGCTTCGACGATGAAGAGAGCTACGAAGACGAAGGCTTTGACTTCGGCGACGAAGACTCCATCATTTATGAAGTAAAGTGTGCCTGCGGCAACATCATCAACTTTGACGAGGCTACCCTGGAAGAGGGCAGCATCGTATGTGACGAGTGCGGCGAGCTGCTGGAGTTCTCCCTGGAGGACGAGGAATAATCACAAACGGCACATGGACAAACTCCATGTGCCGTTTTTTACAAGAGGTTTGCTATGGAATATATCTGTTATAAATGCGGAGCAAAAGCTCCCGTAACCACCCGCCGGGCCAAATGTGACTGCGGCGGTCTGTGGCAGCTGGATTTCACTCCGCCCAAATTCTCCTTCGATGCCATCGACCGGCAGGAGTGGAGCATGTTCCGCTACCGTGCCTTCATGGCTTTGGAGGGTGACACCTGGCGTGATGTTACCCTGGGGGAGGGCATGACCCCGGTGATCCGCCTGAACGAGGATGTGCTTTTGAAAATGGACTACATGATGCCCACCCTTTCCTATAAGGACCGGGGTGCGGCGGTGCTTATCGCCCATTGCAAGGCCATCGGCGTGGAGGATGTGGTCCAGGACAGCAGCGGCAACGCCGGCAACAGTGTGGCAGCCTATTCTGCCAAGGCAGGCATCCGCTGCGGGATCTTCGTGCCGGAAGGCACCTCTCCCAATAAGATCGACATGATCCGTGCCCACGGTGCCCAATGTACGGTAGTCCCCGGCAGCCGTGACCACTGTGCCGATGTGTGCCGCAGCAAGGTGACCCAGGAGGGCATGTACTACGCCAACCATGTGTATAACCCCTTCTTCTACGAGGGCACCAAGACGTATATTTATGAGGTTTTGGAGCAGCTGGGCCGTATCCCGGAGCATATCCTCATTCCTGTGGGCAACGGCACCCTGTTTTTGGGAGCCATTCATGCCCTGGAGCATCTGCTCAGCAGCGGTGTCATTGATAAAATGCCTCAGATCATCGGCGTGCAGAGCCAGCTGTGCGATCCCATTTTGCAGGCAGCTTGGCAGGGAGAAGACAAGCCTGCCGCCGTATCTCCCAAGCCCACCCTGGCAGAGGGCATCGCCATCGGCAAGCCCATGCGGGGCGAGGAAATTTTGGAGCTGTCCCATAAGTACAGTGTCCGGTTCGTCCATGCTCCGGAGGACAAGATCCTGGAGGCCCGGGCATTTTTGGCACAAAAGGGCATCTACTGCGAGCATACCACTGCCGCCAACTATGCGGCCTACCTGCAATACTGCAGTATGTACGGAAAGACCCCGGACTGCCTCATCACCATGTGCGGTGCCGGCCTGAAGTCTGACCATTGACCCAAAGGGCGTGTTGCGAATCGCAACACGCTTTTTTCTGCTAATAAAGCCACCTGACTGTCAACGAAGCCACCAAAAATCCCGTAAAGTCCGCAATGAGGGCAGCGGGAATGGCATACCGGGTCTTTTTGACCCCGGCCGCTCCAAAGTAAACACTGACGGTGTAAAAGGTGGTCTCCGTGGAGCCCAGCATCACGGCGGCGGTCCTGCCGATGAGGGAATCCACTCCGTATGCGGCCATCAGCTCCCCGCCCACCGCCAGGGCGGCACTGCCGCTGATGGGACGGATCAGCACCAGCAGAGCCGTTTCCGGAGGAATGCCGAAAAACCGGAACACCGGTGCCAGCCACCCGCTGAGCAGCTCTATGGCTCCCGAAGAACGGAGCATGGTCACAGCGGTGAGCAGGACCACCAGGGTGGGCACCAGATGGCAAACCAGCTTCAGCCCTTCCGCACCGCCGGATAAAAGCAGGTCATATGTATTTTCCTTTCTGCCCATGGCCACGGCGGACACCGCCAGCAGAAGCAGGGGAACGATGTAGTCCGTCATTTTTTCCACACCTTCCCCATTAGCCATGCTGCCGTCACACCCATTCCAGAGGAGCAAATGCTGGTGACCCATACTGCCGGGAGAATGTCAAAGGGCGTACTGCAGCCCAGGGAAGCACGCACTGCCGCCACCGTAGCCGGGATCAACTGGATGGAGGCGGTGTTCAGCACGATAAGCCTGCACAGCTCGTCCCCACCGTTTTTCTGCTGTGCCAGCCGTTTTGCCGCCTGAATACCCATAGGGGTGGCGGCATTCCCCAACCCCAGGAAATTGGCACACACATTGGCACTCAAGCTCCTGGCAAAAGCTGCGTCCCTGCCGTAGGTGGGAAACAGCCTTTTTAAAAGGGGCTTCAGCAGACGGGCCAGCTTGTCTGTGATGCCGGCACGCTCCATGACCTTGCCGGCTCCCGTCCATAAACAGATGGAACCGGCCAGGGAAACGGCGAGCTGTATCCCGGCCCCGGCACCCTGTGGGATCGCCGCAGCCAAAGCTCCACCCCTGCCCAAAATCAAAGATGCCAGCACCGACCCACCCAAAAAAATTAGCCACATCCAGCTCATCACCATGTCCATCCCCCCGGTAAAGCCTATGCTCTGTGCCGGCAAAATTGAAGAGGTTTTTTCCTGCCACCGATTGACATTAAAGATTATTTTTTGTATAATGTTAAATATCATTCGATATAAACAAAAATCAAAAGAGGAAAGGCGGGATCACTTGAAGACCATTGGAATTGTCCGTAAGGTGGACGAGCTGGGTCGGATTGTACTACCCATTGAACTGCGGCGGACATTGGATATTGCTGTGCGGGATGAACTGGAGATCTATCTGGATGATGACAAGGTGATCCTTCGCAAGTATGAGCCTTCCTGTATTTTCTGTGATGCCTCCCGGAATCTGGTTTCTTATGAGGGGAAGAATATCTGCTCCGAATGTGCCAAAAAAATCGGTAAGCTATAAAATATATGGGCGTGTTACCAGGTAACACGCCCATTGTTTATTCCATATTCAGTGCGGCATCGTAGACGATGTTTTTCGGCAGATCCAGCTCCTTGGCTGCCTGCTTAACGGCGTCCTTGCGGCTCATGCCGCCTTCCATAAGCTCTGCCACTCTTGCAGCCGCGTCTGCGGGTGTGGCGGATTTTGTTTCCTCTGCCGGTTTTCCTACTACCACCAGCACAAATTCTCCCTTGGGCGGCTGTTCCTTATACAGCTCGATGGCTTCTGCCAGAGTGGTGCGGATGACCTCTTCGTGGAGCTTGGTCAGCTCACGGCACAGGCTGATGGGCCGGTCCGGGCCGAAGGCCTCCGCCATGCTCTCCAAGGTGGCGGGTAGTTTGTGGGGAGCTTCGTAAAAGATCATGGTTCGCTGCTCGTTTTTCAAGCTTTCCAAATGCTCCCGGCGGCTCTTTTTGGCCGTGGACAGGAAGCCCTCAAAGCAGAATCTTCCTGTGGACTGACCGGAAATGCTCAGTGCGGTAATGACGGCACAGGGGCCGGGAATGGCACATACGGTAATGCCCGCTGCGGCACACTGCCTGACCAGATCCTCGCCGGGATCGGAGATGGCGGGACTGCCTGCGTCAGAGACCAGGGCACAGGTCTCGCCGGCCAGGATCCGCTGCAGGATCTGCTCGCCCTTTTGGGCCTTGTTATGCTCGTAGTAGCTGACAAGGCTTTTTTTGATGCCCAGATGATTGAGCAGCTTCAGGGATACACGGGTATCCTCCGCAGCGATGAAGTCCGCCTCCTCCAGGGTATTCCGGCAGCGGATGGAAATATCACCCAGGTTGCCGATGGGAGTGGGAACAAGGTATAACATGCCGGCCATGGCTCAGCCTCCTTGCAGATGGTATAAGGATCGGTAGTATGACGTAGGGTTGCCCTGAGAATCATGGAGGACAGCCTCCTCCCAAACAAGACCCGGCTTACCGCCCTTGCGGCATTGCACCAGGATCAGGGATACGGGACCGCCTTCTTTGTGACGCAGCAGCCGCAGCCGCTTTGGCTCCAAGTTGTGGGCAGCTCCGCAGGCACAAATCTCCGCCAGCCGTTCCGGACGGTGCACCAGGAAAAAATCACCGCCGTACTGCAACGCCCAGGCGGCAGCACGGAACAGGTCCCGGAGGGAGCAGTCATCCTCCCGGCGGGCCAGGGGTGTTTTCTGACTTTGGGGTCCTGCTGTAAAGTAGGGCGGGTTGGATACACACACCTGCACAGAGCCGGATTTCACGGCAGATGCAATCTCCCGGATGTCGGTGCATATACTTTCAAGACGGGAATCAAGGGCATTTTGCTTTATATTTTCAAGAGCTGTCCTGTGGGCATCGGGGCAGATCTCCAACCCGGTAACGGTACAGTGGGGATGATCGGCACACAGCAAAAGACCCAGGGTGCCACAACCGGAGCCTAAGTCCAGCACCCGGGCATTCCGGGGCATGGTGACGAAACCGGCAAGGGCCATGGAGTCCGTGCTTAAGGGGAAGCCGCCGGGACAGATTTGCACAGTGTTGCCGTTGTGGAGAGTTTCCATAAAAGTTCCTTTCACGCCGCAAGAAAATCAGCCTGCACGCCGGGGTACGGTGTGCAGGCTGACAGCGAAATCGGAGAATTAACCTTCGATAATTGCCTCAACGGGGCAGTTGTCAACACAGGTGCCGCAGTCAACACAGACATCGGCGTCGATGACATGGATGCCGTCGCCCTCAGAAATAGCCTCAACGGGGCAGTTCTCAGCACAGGTGCCGCAGTTGACACAAGCTTCGGTAATTTTGTAAGCCATGATGTAACCTCCAATAAAATTTATGTTTCGCATCAGCGATTCAATGCACCTTTATTTTAGCATGTATTTCTCAAAATGCAATAGCTATTTTGTATAATTTCTGTGAAGGTCGGGGAGAATCCTCTGGATACGGAAGAGGGTGAGGGCATTGGACTACGGCGAAGATGTAAAACTTTTGTTGAAGGAAGCGGCACAGACCGCCCGGCGTTTGGGTCACAGCTGTGTGGGCAGTACCCATTTGCTGCTGGCACTTTGTAAAGACCGGGAAATGCCGGGCCAGCTGCTGCGGGGAGCGGGGATGGACCCGGAGGTATCCTGGAATATGGCTGCGGTGCTGTACGGAACGGGCACACCCAATCTGCCTTTGCCCCAGGGCTTTTCCGTGACGGCACGCCAGATCCTCACGGGAGCCAGGCAGGAGGCCCGGAATTTTGCCTGTAAGCAGGTAAAGACTGCCCATGTGCTGCTGGCTCTTCTACGCCGGGAACAGGCGGCGGCCCGGACACTGCTGCATCTGAGCGAGGTGGATGCTGTGGACCTGTTCACCCAAACTGTTGATTACTTGCGGTGGGAGCAGGCCCTGCCGCCCAAAAGGAAAAAGGAGACGGTATATATGCGACTGCTGGAGCAATTTTCCGAGGACCTGATCCAAAAGGCCTCTTCCATGGACCCGGTGATCGGCCGGGAACGGGAGATCGACACGGTCATCGGCATTCTCAGCCGGAGGAATAAAAATAACCCGGCCCTCATCGGGGAGCCTGGGGTGGGCAAGACGGCCATTGCCGAGGGACTGGCCCAACGGATGGCGGCGGGCTGTGTACCGCCGCAATTGAAGGATAAGAGGCTGGTGAGCCTGAATATGGCGAATTTGGTGGCAGGCACCAAATACCGTGGTGAATTTGAGGAACGGCTCCGGGATGTTTTGGCGGAGATCCGCCGTACCCGGGATGTGATCCTGTTTGTGGATGAGATGCATACCATTGTGGGAGCCGGTGCTGCAGAGGGAGCCATCGACGCGGCCAATATTTTCAAGCCTGCCCTGGGCCGCGGGGAGCTGCAGATGCTGGGAGCCACCACTTTGACGGAGTACCGGAAATTCATTGAAAAGGACCCGGCTCTGGACCGGCGGTTCCGTCCGGTGATGGTGGAGCAGCCGGATATGGAGGCTACTATGGCCATCCTCCGGGGCTTGAAGCCGAGCCTGGAGCAGCACCACCATATCCGCATTACCGAGGAGGCCATGAAAGAGGCTCTGCGGCTGTCGGTGCGGTATTTGCCGGACCTGTATCTGCCGGATAAGGCCATCGACCTGCTGGATGAGGG
>JAZNZG010000061.1:0-18151 GCA_045594825.1 Faecousia sp.
ACGTTGTCTAACCTCTCCTGTAGAGAGCTGGTGACCTTTCACGACGGTTTTGCCTACTTTGCCGAATCCTTTGACCTTTCAATTGTAAAGGCCGTAGAGGAGGAGTCCGGCAGCGAGGCATCTGCTGCTGAGCTGATCGAATTGATAGAGATCGTCGAGGGACATAACCTGCCTGCAATTTTTATAGAGCAAAACGGCAGCACGGCCGCTGCGGAAATCATTTCCTCTGAAACCGGTGCTAAGATCTTCACCCTGCACATGGCCATGTCCGGTAACAGCTATTTCGATGCCATGTATCAAAACATCCATGCGGTAAAGGAGGCACTGCAATGAATATTGGTTCACACGGTGGCTCCTGTGGACATTCCTGTTGTCTGCGGATCCAGGATCTTTCCGTTAAGATCGGCGGCGATGCAATTGTGAAGGATGTAAATCTGCACGTACACTGCGGCGAGATGGTGGCGTTGATCGGTCCAAACGGTGCCGGCAAAAGTACACTTTTAAAAGCCATACTTGGCCAAAGAGAGTTCGACGGTGTAATTTCCTTCTCTGTTCCCGGTCAAAGGACACGGAAAGCGAGAATTGGATATGTACCTCAAAGCCCCGCATTTGATCCCGGTGATCCGGTGACGGTTGCAGATCTTTTCTCCTGCTGCATGAGTAAGCTCCCGGCTTTTTTAGGACATACGAGAGCCATGCGTGAAAAGATCTTGAGTTGTCTCGCCCGTGTCCATGGTGAAGAGCTTATAGATAAACGCGTTGGCACCCTTTCCGGCGGTGAACTCCAGCGTGTCTTGCTGGCTCTGGCGTTGGAGCCCGTCCCTAACATTCTGATATTGGATGAGCCTTTGTCCGGTGTGGATGTTGAAGGAATGGAAACCTTAATGGATATGCTGGACGAGATCCGCCGGACATACGACCTGTCCATTCTCATGACCACCCATGACTTCTCCCTTTTGCCTCAGTACGCAGACCAGGTAGTCCTTATTGACCACCGCATTGTATGCCAGGGTTCTCCTCTTGAGGTTTTGGGTTCTGAGGCATTCCGTCAGGTCTTCCATAGGAAAGGAGGCATTCTGTAATGCAGCTTTGGTATGTTTTATGCGAAGCCCTCCCTTTCGAGATGCTTCATTGGGGCTTCATGAAAAACGCACTGCTGGCAGTGCTTTTGATGGCACCTCTGTTTGGCTTAACCTCCACCATGATCGTCACCGGAAGAATGAGTTTCTTCTCTGATGCCTTGGGCCACTCAGCTTTCACTGGTATAGCTATTGGCTGCATCTGCGGCATTGCAGCACCGACATGGGTGGCAGTTATATTTGCGGTTGTTTTCGCTCTGCTGTTCTCCTTTATTCGCAGCCGCAGCAATCAAGCTGCAGACACCCTCATAGGTGTTTTTTCCAGCGGAGCTGTCGCTTTGGGTATTTTTATCGCTACACTTGGTGGTGGAAGTTTCACCAAGTACAACAAATATCTGATTGGCGATATTCTGTCCGTTACTCCTGCCGAGATCGGTCTACTGGCACTTCTGTTGATTGCAGTTATCATTTTCTGGGTCATCTATTCCAACCGACTAACCCTTACCGCAATACATCCACAACTCGCTTCTTCGCGTGGTATACGGACAGGCTTTACGCAAACCGTCTTCACCGTAGCCGTTGCTGTCATTGTAACACTGGCAATCTCCTGGGTCGGCCTTCTGATCCTCAATTCTCTGTTGGTCCTGCCGGGAGCATCTGCGAGAAATATCTCCAAAAACCTCAGGCAGTACCACGGTTTTTCTGTCCTGTTTGCACTGTTCGCCAGTATCATCGGTCTGTGTATCTCCTACTATTTGGGAGCTTCCTCCGGAGCTGCTATTTCCTTGGTGCTCGTACTGCTTTTTATTGTTTCTTTCTGTTTCCGAAAGGTAAGGGCCTGATATGGAAAATATCACAATGCAGGTCATCGCAAAAATGCGAAGTGACTTCCCAACAAAATTTGGTATACCACGGCAAAGCGGCCTTGTGGACGAACTTCGCTCCACCATTGTATTTGAGCCGGAATTCCGAAATCCGGAAGCATTACGAGGATTGGAGGATTTTTCCCATTTGTGGATCATCTGGCAGTTTTCTGAAGCAGTCCGACAGGAATGGTCGCCAACAGTCCGCCCACCCCGTTTGGGGGGCAACACAAGAATGGGTGTCTTTGCAACCCGTTCCCCTTTCCGTCCAAATAACCTGGGGCTTTCCAGTGTGAAAATTATAGCCTTGGAACACACACGGGACAATGGTACCGTGATCCATGTCTCCGGTGCAGACTTGATGGACGGAACACCGATTTTTGATATTAAACCTTATATCCCATACAGCGATTGTCATAAGGACGCAACAGGCGGCTTTACGGACACCGCAGACGACTTTCTATTGGAAGTAGACTTTCCTTCAAGTCTTTTGGAAAAGTTGCCTGTAAACAAGCGTCAGGCCGCCATTGGGGTTCTGTCCCATGACCCCCGTCCGTCCTATCAAAGAAAACCCGATCGGATATACGGTCTTACCTTTGCCGGATTTGATATTCGCTTCTCTGTGGAAGATAACATTTTACATGTGAAAGAAGTTCATGCTGTATGATTATTGATTTTCATACCCATACCTTTCCGGAAAGCATTGCAGCCCGTGCGTTGGCCCGCATGCAATCCATGTGCCACAATGCAGTCTTTACCGACGGCACACCATCGGCACTGCTGGAATCCATGCGGCTCTCCGGTGTAACACACAGTGTCATTCTGCCTGTTGTTACCAATCCTGATAAAACACGCCACATCAATGATCTGTCCATCAGCCATGATACAAGCGATGGCTTGATCTATTTGGGCGGCATACACCCGGATAATGATGACTACTTTGAAGAACTCGGCCGCATTCACGCTGCCGGGCTTAAGGGAATCAAGCTCCATCCTCTTCAGCAGGCCACAGATATTGATGATCCCCGCTATCTGCGGATTTTGGACTGCTGCGGTGAGCTTGGATTGATTGTTGTTCTCCATGCCGGAGCCGATCCCGGTTTTCCGGGAGAAGAACGGTGCAGCCCCAAAATGATCCGTCATGCATTGGACCAGGTTGGTCCCGTTAAAATGATCGCGGCACATATGGGTAGTCTCATGTACTGGGATACCGTTCCGGAGTACCTGTTGGACAAGGGTGTGTATATCGATACATCCTTTGCCCTGGGTAAAATGGCACAAACAGACGAGATGTTTTATGACGAAGAAGATCTCCAGCTTTTAACAGAAGAGGAATTCTGTCAGCTTGTAGAGATCTTCGGTAAGGAGCGTGTAGTCTTCGGAACTGATAACCCCTGGAATCGTCAAATCTATGCAAGAAAGCAGATCGATGCTCTGCCCTTATCAAAGGATGTGAAGGACCATATTTACTATAAGAACGCCTGCAAACTACTGGGATTAAAAGAATTGGGAGAATTATAATGAATATTTTAATTTGCAACGTTGGTAGTACATCTTTAAAATATCAGCTTTTTGATATGGATGCATCTGAAAAGGTGCTGTCTTCCGGTGGTGCGGAACGGGTAGGTGCTGCGAAGAGCCTTTTCTACCATAAGAACCACCTAACAGGAGAATGTATCCGTACAGAAGCAGTTTTTCCTTCTCACAGCGAAGCCATCAGTGCAATGCTGGAGCATCTGATGAAGGGTTGTATTTCTTCTATGGATGAAATTTCCTGCGTTGGTTTTAAGGTAGTCCATGCCAAAGGCGTTACCGGTGTGCAGTACCTGACCGAAGAGGTATTGCAGGCAATGGCTGACTTCAATTCCGTCGCTCCGGCTCACAATCCGCCATATATCGCCGCCATTCGCCAGTTTAAGGCATTGATGCCCAATACACCTATGATCGGCTCTTTTGAGACTGCCTTCCATGCTCAGATGCCTCCGGAAGCTTACCTCTACCCTATCCCCCTGGAATTAAGCAAAAAGCATGCCATCCGTCGTTACGGTTTCCATGGAGCCTCCTTGGAGTATCTGTCCACCTGGACCGCACAAACCATGGGACGCAATGATTTGAAGCTGGTCTGCTGTCATTTAGGCGGTAGTGGCAGTCTGTGTGCCGTAAAGGACGGCATCAGCATTGATACAACCATGGGTATGGGTCTGCAGTGTGGTGTGCTGCAGAACAACCGTATTGGAGATATGGATCCCTACATTATCTTCCATTTGGTGGAAGAATGCGGCATGGAGCTGAACGAAGTCAAGACAATGCTTCAAACCAGAAGTGGATTGTTTGGCATGTCCGGCAATGTTTCCAATGATCTGCGGGATATTCAGGAAGCTGCCGATGCCGGCAATGAGGATTGTCAAAATGCTGTAAAGGCTTATGCTTACGGTATCAAAAAATACATCGGTGCTTATACCGCCGCTATGGGCGGCGTGGATGCCATCGTATTTGGTGGCGGCATTGGCCGCAACAGTGCCTCCGTGCGTGCAGCCTCTTTGTGTGGTTTGGAATGCTTGGGCGTAAAGCTTGACGCAGAGAAGAACATCAACGCCAAGGGCGGCGATGATATTTCTTCTGCCGACAGTAAGGTTCGTATCTACATTGTGGATACAAACGAGGAGATCATTGTTGCACGCAAGGCACAAGCTTTGCTGAAGGAAACCATTCATGGCTAAGCGTTACAAAATCATGCTGATAGCTATACTTATTATCCTTTTGATTGCCTGGGTCGCATGGAGCAATACCGCTTTGGAAACAACCGAATACATGATATCAAGCAATAAGTTGCCTGAAGATTTTTCCGGATTCCGCATTGCACATGTTTCAGACCTACACAACACACAGATAGGCAAAAACAATGATAACCTCCTTTCCGTTCTTGAGGATGCCCAACCGAATATAATCGTTATTACCGGAGATTTGATTGACTCCAGAAGGACCGACTTTGATGTGTCATTAGAATTTGCACGGTGTGCTGTGGAAATCGCCCCCTGCTACTTTGTAAGTGGAAATCACGAAGCACGGTTACCGGACTACAACGATCTTCAGAAGCAGTTGACCGAAATTGGTGTCGTTGTACTGGATAACGATGTCATATCCATTACATATAACGATGCTGAAATTTCTCTTATTGGATTAACTGACCCCAGCTTCAAGGCCGTTTCCCCAAACGAGGAGGAGCTCCTGGTGGCAGAAACCTTATCAAAGGCAGAAACCAATACAGCAACTTTTCGTCTGCTCTTGTCACACAGACCGGAGTTCTTTCCCCTATATGTACAGTTTGGCTTCGATCTGGTTCTCAGCGGTCATGTCCACGGTGGGCAATTCCGTCTTCCCATAGTAGGTGGTGTATTTGCACCCAGTCAGGGATTATTTCCCAAATATGATGCGGGTCTGTTTCAGGAAAACGACACAAACATGATCATTAGCAGAGGCATAGGAAACAGTCTGTTCCCAATCCGGATAAATAATCGACCCGAAGTGGTAATAGTTGAACTGAATACGCAATAAAAAAGGCGTGCAACCGCACGCCTTTTTTATTATATTACTTGAAGTATTTTACTGCGGCTTCGAACATACGGATGTCATAATTGCCGGGAACATTCTTGTACAAATCAGCACCGATCCGTTCACTATGTCCCATCTTGCCGAATACTCGTCCATCCGGTGATGTGATACCTTCTATCGCAAACACAGATCCGTTGGGGTTGAAGGCAGCATCCATAGTAGGATTACCGTCTAGATCAACATACTGTGTTGCGATCTGACCATTTGCAGCCAATTGCAGTGCCAATTCCTTGCTTGCAAAGAATCGACCCTCGCCATGGGAAATGGGCACATTTACAATATCTCCAACATTCATCAGGCTCAGCCAGGGGGATTTATTGGATGCGATTCGAGTACGAACGATCCTGCTCTGATGGCGGGAAATCGTATTGTAAGTTAAGGTAGGACAGTTTTCATCTGTGTCAATAATCTTACCGAAGGGAACCAAGCCCAACTTTATCAGTGCCTGGAAGCCGTTGCAAATGCCACACATTAAGCCATCCCGCTCTTCCAGCAACTTCGCCACCTGCTCTTTAATGGCAGGGTTGCGGAAAAATGCTGTAATGAACTTTGCAGAACCGTCCGGCTCATCGCCACCGGAGAAGCCACCAGGAATGAAGATCATTTGGCTGTCACCGATTTTGGACGCAACCGCCTCCACGCTTCTGGAGACATCCTCAGCGGTGAGGTTACGGATCACAACGATTTCTGCTTCGCCGCCTGCAGCCATAACCGCCCGGGCAGAGTCAAATTCACAGTTGGTACCGGGGAACACAGGAATCAACACCTTAGGCTTGGCTGTTTTAATTGCCGGTGCAATCGTGCAAGCACAATCGTTTCCAAATGCAGGAACTTTTTCATCCGTTTCCACAGTCTTGGTAGGATAAACGCTTTCCAGAACAGAAGTGTTCCGTTCATACAGTTCAGAAACAGAAACTGTTTCACCTGCGTATGTAATGCTGGGTTTAGAAGAAGTGTAGCCGATCAACTGACCGAAATCGCATGTTTGTGTCAATTCCGCAACGATTTTACCATATGCAAGTTCCTGCTGAGGAGCAGAATCACAAATGGATTCAAAACCAATACCGTTGCCAAAGGACATCTTCATTACAGCTTCAGCAATGCCGCCGGCATCAACCGCCCACGCAGCCTTAACTATACCGGCTTGGCACAGTTCATGGAATTTACTCCAAGTTTTCTTCCATCCTGCATAGTCCGTAATGGAGTCGGCACCGAACAGGTAAACAGGATGACCTGCTTCTTTAAACTCGTTGGAGATCACATCTGTTGACTTAATAGGAGCAATGGCAAAAGAAATCAATGTCGGAGGTACATCCTTATCAAGGAATGTACCGGACATGGAGTCCTTACCGCCAATTGCAGCAGCATCCAAACCCAACTGAGCGTCCAGGGCACCTAAAAGTGCCTGGAAAGGCTTGCCCCAACGAATAGGCTCCGTTCTCAGCTTTTCAAAAAACTCCTGAAGGGTCAAATATGCTTTTCTGTAATCTGCACCTGCAGCTACAATTTTTGCCATGGAAGAGATTATACTTGCCTGTGCACCGATATAAGGGTCAGCAGACAGCAGATCAGGATCGCAGCCCCAAGCCATTACGCTGGCCTGTTCGGTATACTCACCGGGCAATACCGGCAGCTTTGCTGCCATTGCCTGTGCCGGTGTAGCCTGGTTTTTGCCGCCAAAAGGCATCAGCACAGAGCCGGCACCAATGGTTGAATCAAAGCGTTCCACAAGACCTCTCTGCGACGCAAATTTCAAATTGGAAGCAATATCTTTTAAACCAAATTCCGTTGTACAAGCAGCATCTTTACGGTCAGCAACTTCCACGGCTACATGCTTCACAGCACCGTTGGTGTTAAGAAAATCCCGGGAGAGGTTGGCGATCTCATGACCCCTCCATGTCATCACCATACGCTTCTCTTCCGTAACGACAGCAACACGGTACGCCTCAAGATTTTCCATCTGTGCAGCTACAATAAATGCATCAGCATCCTCGGGAGCCACAACAACTGCCATGCGTTCCTGAGATTCAGAAATTGCCAGTTCCGTGCCATCCAGGCCCTCATATTTTTTGCGAACGGCATCCAAATCGATTTTCAGCCCGTCAGCCAGCTCTCCGATGGCAACAGAAACGCCACCTGCACCAAAGTCATTACAACGTTTGATCAGCCTGGTAACCTTGGGATCACGGAACAAGCGTTGTATTTTCCGTTCTTCCGGTGCATTGCCTTTCTGGACTTCCGAGGCCATAGTCGTCAAAGATTTCAGATTATGGCTCTTGGAGGAGCCGGTAGCACCGCCAATACCGTCTCGGCCGGTCCGGCCGCCAAGAAGAATGATCACATCGCCGGTTGCAGGACATTCACGGCGAACATTATACGCAGGAGCTGCAGCAACCACTGCACCACATTCCAAACGCTTTGCAATATAGCCGTCATGGTACAGTTCGGCAACATGGCCGGTGGCCAAACCGATTTGATTGCCGTAAGAAGAATAGCCTGCTGCTGCAGTCTGACACAATTTCCGTTGGGGCAACTTACCGGGGAGCGTCTCATCCAGCGATTTTCTAGGATCACCGGCACCGGTCACACGCATGGCTTGATGAACATAAGCACGGCCAGACAGCGGGTCACGGATACAACCGCCAATACAGGTGGCCGCTCCGCCAAAGGGTTCGATCTCGGTAGGATGATTGTGTGTCTCGTTTTTGAACATCAGAAGCCAATCCTGATCCTGACCATTTATATTGGCAGTCACATGGATAGAGCAGGCGTTGATCTCCTCACTCTCATCCAGTTCAGGAAGCAGACCGCGTTTTTTCAGCGTTTTGGCACCGATTGTCGCAATATCCATCAATGTCTGGGGACGGGCTGCGGCTTTCTCCTCACCGTACACCTCTACACGGGTATCCAGGTATCGCTGATATGCAGCGGCGACTGCTTCGTCATGGATTTGAATGTTATCCAAATGGGTGGAAAAAGTGGTATGACGGCAATGATCAGACCAATAAGTATCCACAACACGAATTTCCGTAATGGTAGGATCGCGGTGTTCCTCATCCCGGAAATAGTTTTGCAAAAACTTAAGGTCATCCAAATCCATGGCAAGACCCAGTTTATCCTGCAGGTCAGCCAATCCAGTTTCGTCCAAAGTAATAAAACCGGTAACCGTGGCAACGGACTGTGGAGCATCATGTTCGGCAGCCAATGTTACAGGCATCTCCAAAACCGCCTCACGGCTTTCCACAGCATTGATTACATGCTTTTTAATAGCTGTGATATTTTCATCAGAAAGCGATCCATTAAGTACATAGACTTTGGCGGTATGGATCGTTGGACGGTTACCCTGGGAAATGATCTGAATGCACTGTGCAGCGGAATCTGCACGCTGATCATACTGACCGGGCAGCGGCTCCACAGCAAAAACAACCTGACCCTGAGGCACATCATAGCTGACATTATCAACCTGCGGCTCCGAGAAAACCGTATTGACTGCATAGCGGAACAGGGATTCTTCAATATTTTCTACGTCATAGCGATTAAGTACACGGACGGATTCCAGGGTATCAATTTGTAAAAACTCCCGGATCTCACGGTGCAGGCTGTCCGCCTCATGGGTCTGTCCGGCTTTTTTCTCTACATATACACGATAAACCATACAGCAGGCCCTCCTTACTGATTTGCAGCCAAAGCACGTTGACCGATATCACTTCTTCTGTATGCATTTTCAAACTGAATGCCATTAGCGATTCGGTAGGCTTCCGCAATGGCATGCTCCAATGTCTCAGCAACTGCGGTGGTACCGGTAACACGGCCACCGGATGTGACCAGTGTCCCATCCTTCAAAGCAGCACCGGCAACAAAAGTGTGTTCCTTTGCTTCTTCGGTCATTGTTATGGGATATCCCTTTCCATAGGATGCGGGATAGCCTGCAGATGCGGTAATGACGCAGCAGGCATGCTGCCGGGCAAATTTCACCTCTGTATCTGCCAATGTTCCGTTGGTCGTTGCCTGCATAACAGTCATCAGATCGCTTTCCAAAAGCGGCAGAACGACCTGTGTCTCCGGATCTCCGAAACGGCAATTATACTCAATAACTTTAGGGCCATTGGGTGTAAGCATCAAACCAAAATACAGGCAGCCTTTAAAGGTGCGACCCTCGCAGTTCATGGCATTCATGGTAGGCAGGAAAATCGTATCCATGCACTCCTGTGCCACAGCATCGGTATAATAGGGGTTGGGTGCAACCGTACCCATGCCACCGGTGTTCAATCCGGTATCGTTATCCCCTGCCCGCTTATGATCCATGGAGGATACCATGGGCTTTATACAGTTACCGTCAGTAAAGGCCAAAACAGAAACTTCAGGTCCCGTGAGAAACTCCTCAATAACGATCTGATCTCCACTATTACCAAACACTTTATCTGCCATCATGGACCGGACAGCGTCCATCGCTTCTTGGCGGGTAGCTGCAATAATAACACCCTTGCCCAAAGCCAATCCGTCTGCCTTGATAACAGTAGGAATGGGAGCAGTTTCCAGGTAAGAAAGTGCTGCATCCATGTCTGTAAATACCTCATAGGCAGCCGTGGGGATATTATACTTCTTCATCAGATTCTTGGAGAACACTTTACTGCCTTCAATGATGGCAGCATCAGCACGGGGGCCAAAGCAAGGAATCCCCTTTGCTTCCAGTGCATCGACACAACCCAGGACCAAGGGATCATCCGGAGCAACAACTGCGTAATCAACTCTTTTTTCACAAGCAAAACGCACGATGTTTTCAATATCCTTTGCACCAATGTTAACACAAGTTGCATCGGAAGCAATGCCACCGTTACCCGGGAGTGCGAAGATTTCGGTAATATCAGGATTCTGTTTCAGTTTTTTGATAATGGCATGCTCCCTGCCACCACCGCCAACAACCAGTAATTTCATAGGAAATCCTCCTCTTAGTGATGGAACAGACGCATGCCGGTAAATGCCATTACGATCCCATTCTTATTGCACTCCTGGATCACCAGGTCATCACGGATAGAGCCGCCGGGTTCTGCGATATACTTTACACCGGAAGCAACTGCACGCTTGATGTTGTCACTAAACGGGAAGAAAGCATCAGAACCAAGTGCAACATTCTGACGGGAATCCAAAAATGCCCGCTTCTCTTCTGCTGAAAGTTTTTGGGGTTGACAGGTAAAATAATTCTGCCAAATTCCATCAGCACAGACGTCTTCTTCGTTTCCATTAATGTAACCGTCGATTACATTGTCGCGATTGGCACGGCCCAGATCATCTCTGAACTGCAAAGCAAGCGTCTTGGGATGCTGACGAAGGAACCATGTATCTGCCTTTGTACCTGCAAGGCGGGTGCAGTGGATTCGGCTCTGCTGACCAGCTCCAACGCCGATTGCCTGGCCATCATAAGCAAAACAAACAGAATTGGACTGGGTATACTTCAATGTGATAAGCGACACGATCAAATCGATTTTTGCATCTTCAGGCAGTTCTTTGTTTTCTGTGACGATATTCTGCAACAGATGCTCGCCAATTTTGAAATTGTTTCGACCCTGTTCAAAGGTGATACCAAAAACCTGCTTAATTTCCTGCAGAGCCGGTATATAGGCAGGATCAATAGCTACCACATTGTAACTACCTTTGCGTTTTGCCTTCAAAATTGCCAGTGCCTCTTCCGTATAACCGGGGGCAATCACGCCGTCGGAAACTTCCGGAGCAATCAGAGATGCTGTCAGTTCATCACAAATATCAGAAAGGGCAACCCAATCGCCAAAGCTGCACATACGGTCCGTACCGCGGGCACGGGCATAGGCACAAGCCAAAGGATTATCATCAAGGCCTGCAACATGATCCACAAAACAAGCCTTTTTCAGATCCTCGGGCAGAGGCTTACCAACGGCAGCAGAGGTTGGAGAAACATGTTTGAAAGAAGCGGCACATGCCATGCCGGTAGCTTCCTTCAGTTCCTTTACAAGTTGCCAGGAGTTTAGTGCATCCAGGAAATTGATATAGCCGGGACGGCCATTCAAAATCGTAATAGGCAGTTCACTGTCATCATGCATGTAAATTTTAGAAGGCTTCTGATTGGGATTACAGCCGTATTTCAGTTCAAATTCTTTCATATTTACTTCTCCCCATGCTTATTGAAGATTCGCTGTTCATATGCACCCGTAGCCAGATCGGTATATCGTACGAACAGAGAGATTTTGTTGTCAGGATGTAAATTCTCCCAAATTGTATCTGCCAATGTATCAATATCATTACAAAGGGCAACCCGCTCCGGTTCACCCTGGAAAGTAGGGATAACAGGATTTCCGTCGCAAACATAAGTATGCAGGAAATGGCCAAGGCCTGAAATGGGAGGATATTCCCAAAAATAGCGGACACACGCACTGCCTTCCAAATCAGCAGATTTCAGAATAGACATCTTATAGCTGCCATTATGGGCCTGCAGTCCGGAAATACGGGGTGTCCAGTTGGGCCCATCATCTTCAAACATACGGGTTCGGAGGGCAGTCTCCCAGCTTTCTCCTTTGGACAGGTACTCCCAGATGGTATCGGTTTGGTCACCGTTGGTAACGATCAGGCCGCAGCCTGCCTCACGAACCGGATGATAAATAATTAAATGGGGATCTTTCATAAGGGAAGGATCGTAAGCCTCCGTGCGGATTCCATCAGGTTCTGCCACAAAGATACGGTTACGGCTGTTGACGCTGCGGCCCATAATGAAGTAAGCAGCAACGGAATGTTTTCCATCGGGAGAAATACCTAAAATGATTCCACGACCGGGATATGTATTGGTAGACAGCTTTTCACTTACAGAACCAATTTCATAAACATTCATAACAATTATCCTTTCTGCCTGTTGGAAATTATTTTTCTGCATACCTTCTCAGTAGCCGCGGGAAGAATTATCCACTCTGCCTGCTCCATCACTCGACGCTGCAGAGTCTCCGGGGTATCCTCCTCCAGAACTTCGACCGCTTTTTGGAAAATGATCTCGCCACCATCCGGAATCTCATTAACAAAATGGACAGTAGCACCGGTGACTTTCACGCCATACTTTAGTGCTTCCTCATGCACACGAAGTCCGTAGTAACCCTTACCGCAAAAAGCAGGAATCAGTGATGGATGAACATTCAAAATGCGGTTAGGATATGTACCGGTAAAGTCTGCACTGAGGATAGACATAAATCCTGCCAGCACAATAACGTCAATTTCGTGATCCCGCAGCAGCTTCTTTATGGCTGCTTCAAACATCTGCTGGCTGCCGCAGTTATTTTTCGTAACCACTGCACTGTCAATACCTGCACTTGATGCACGCTGTAGTGCATAAGCACCGGGATTGTTGGAAATTACAAGCCGAATCCGACCACTGGACAGTATGCCGGTGTCTTGGGCATCGATCAGTGCCTGGAGATTTGTACCTCCTCCTGACACCAGAACAGCGATTCTCGCTTTATCCATGTTCTCTCCCCTGTTACTTAATGATGATCTTTTCGTCCGACTCTACGATTTTACCAATTACATATGCATTCTCACCATTTGCCTTCAGGATCTCAATGGCAAGGTCAACTTCATCAGCAGGAACAACGATACTCATGCCAACACCCATGTTGTAAGTGTTAAACATATCCCGTTCGGGGATATTGCCGGTCTTTGCAATCAAATCAAAAATAGGCAATACCTTCACTGCACTTTTTTCGATCACCGCACCCAATCCACTGGGAATGGAACGAGGAATATTTTCATAGAAACCACCGCCGGTAATATGGCTGATTCCCTTAACATGGACCTCTTCCAGCAACGCCAGAACAGGTTTCACATAAATTTTGGTCGGTGTGAGCAGGGTTTCTGCAACTGTCTTGCCACCGAACTCATCGCGGGCAACATATAATGCGGGGTTATTGTTATCAATATCAAACACCTTGCGGCACAGACTGAAACCGTTGGAGTGAATGCCGGTAGAAGGCAGTGCAATAACAACATCACCTGCTGTCATCTTGGAATTGTCGATAATTTTTTTCTTATCAACAATTCCCACAGCAAAGCCTGCCAGGTCGTAATCATCAACAGGCATCATGCCGGGATGTTCTGCGGTCTCACCACCGATCAGGGCAGCACCGGACTGAACACAGCCTTCAGCCACACCGCCTACAATAGATGCGATCTTTTCAGGGATATTCTTACCGCAGGCGATATAATCCAGGAAAAACAGAGGCTTGGCACCTACGCAGATAATGTCATTGACACACATCGCCACAGCATCAATACCAATGGTATCATGCTTATCCATCAAAATTGCCAGCTTAACCTTAGTGCCGCAGCCGTCTGTACCGGAAACCAAAACCGGTTCTTCCATGCCGGCAACAGGCAGGCCAAAACAACCGCCAAAGCCGCCAACATCATCCAGGCAGACCTCATTACGGGTACGGGCAACATGCTTTTTCATCAGTTCAACTGCACGGTATCCGGCAGTGATGTCCACACCGGCGGCAGCATAACTAGCGGAATAGCTCTTTTCCATCATACAGGCTCCTTAAAATTATTCTTTGCCGTTCCAACAGTAAGTGCACAACTTGCAGGGTTCCAGACCGATGGCCTTTACAACACCCTCCACTGTCTGAAAACCAAGAGATGCAAACTTAAATTTCTCGCAAATGGCTCTACGCATAGCCTTACCTCGCTCGGTATTGCCGTCTGCGTATTCACCGATATGATTTAAGCCTTCCTCACCTTCCAGTTCAACGATCACACGGCGAGAGATCAAATCCATGTCACTGGTGCTCCTGGAGAAATTCAGATACTTACAACCATACATGATTGGAGGACATGCAGAACGCATGTGGACGGATTTTGCACCGTTTTCATAAAGGAACTCGACTGTTTCCCGTAACTGTGTGCCCCGAACAATGGAATCGTCCACAAACAGCAGATTCTTGTTCTTGATCAGCTCATGCACAGGAATCTGCTTCATTTTTGCGATCTTATTCCGATCTGCCTGTCGGGCAGGCGTAAAGCTTCTGGACCAGGTAGGTGTATATTTGATAAATGCTCTGGCAAAAGCTTTTCCTGTACGGTTAGCATAACCTATGGCATGGGGTGTTCCGGAATCAGGCACGCCGCCAACATAATCGATTTCCATAGACCGGCCTTGTTCCATATCACGCTCAGCAATTGCTGCACCATTTCGGTATCGCATGGCTTCAACATTGATCCCCTCGTAAGTAGAGGTGGGATAACCGTAGTAGCTCCACAGGAAAGCACACATACGCATTTCGGTACCGGGCTTGCAAAGCTGTGTCATACCATCCGGAGTCAGCTCAACGATTTCACCAGGGCCAAGCTCCTTGACAGGTGAATACCCCAGTTTTGTAAATGCAAACTCTTCGAAAGAGACACAGTAGCCGTCCTCATTCATACCGATCTGCACCGGTATTCTTCCAAGGCGGTCCCGGGCTGCGATGAGCTTGCCCTCATCTGTCAGCAGTAGGATATTGGCTGTACCATTGATGACACGTTGAGCAAACTGGATACCCTCATTATAGTTGCTCTTCTGGCTAATCAGTGCAGCAACCAGCTCCGTGGAGTTAATCTTGCCGCCGGTCATGGCATCAAAGTGGCCACCGCTAAAGGACAGGTACTGATCTATCAATGCATCAGCATTGTTAATGATACCCACTGTGGAAATAGCAAAAGTACCCATATTGGAACGGATCAGCAGAGGCTGCGGATCCGTATCACTGATACAACCGATTGCTGCCGTACCCTGCATTTCATCCAACACATGCTGGAACTTGGTTCGAAACGGTGAATTCTCAATATTATGAATTACACGCTGAAGACCAATTTCCCGATCATAAGCAGCAAGGCCGCCCCGGCGGGTACCCAGGTGGGAATGATAATCCACACCAAAGAACACATCCATCAGGCAGTCCTGATGGGATGTAACACCAAAAAAGCCTCCCATTACATACTCCTTTTCATAACAAAACCTATAAACAGAGATTTGGCGGGCAGCGGTTTATACCGCTGTCCGTCAGAAAACACAATTATGCAAAGAACAGCTTATTCAGCGTCATGGGATCCACATACTCGCCGTCTTTATAAACACGCATATTGCCGGAAGCAATCTCATCGATCAGCATAACACGGCCCTGTGCGTCATAACCAAATTCAAACTTGATATCGTACATATCCAGGCCCTTCTCCTTCAGATCATCAGCAACGATCTTGGTAATTGCCTGGGTCATAGCTTTAAGGTCATCATACTGCTGTGCAGTCATAACACCCAAATCCACCAAACCATCCTTGGTCACCAGGGGGTCACCCTTCTCGTCGTTCTTGAAGGTAGTCTCGACATAAGCAGGCAGATCCTGACCTTCGGTGCAGTAATCGGAGTAACGGCGGAAGAAAGAGCCCACGGCCTTATAACGGCAGATAGCTTCCAGGCCCTTGCCAAAAACCTTGGCAGGAAGAACTTCCATGGTGGTGTTTTCCAAATCAGCAGATACATAATGTGTTAGGATACCTGCAGCATTGATTTTTTCAAAGAAATAAATGGACATACGGAGGTTTACATCGCCCACGCCCTCAATGGTAAGACCTACAGAGTTTTCACCAGGATCAAATACGCCATCCTTACCGGTACAGTCATCCTTGAACTTCAGTAAATAGTTTCCGTTGGGCAGAGCATACACATTTTTGGTTTTACCGATATAAACAAGCTTATTTTCCATATTTTTTCTCTCCTTAATATCGCAGTAAATTTACACTTACGAACAAACAAATTAAAGGTTTGCTGCAATCGATGCATCCTTTTCCAAAACCTTTGCAGCATCAGCGGCACGCTTTGCATCCAACTTAGCTGCAAGTTCTGCATCCTCAACAGCAAGAATTTGGGCACACAGCAGTGCTGCGTTTGCAGCACCATTGACAGCAACCGTTGCAACGGGAATGCCAGTGGGCATCTGAACAGTAGACAGCAAAGCGTCCAATCCGTCCAAAACCGGACCCTTACAAGGAATGCCTATAACTGGCAGCGTCGTATTTGCGGCAATTGCACCGGCAAGATGTGCTGCCATGCCAGCCGCAGCAATAATAGCACCAAAGCCGTTGGAACGGGCATTCATTGCAAAATCACGCGCTTCCACCGGAGTTCTGTGGGCAGAATAAATATGCACTTCATAGGGAATCTCCAGGCTTTTCAGCATATCAACAGCCTTCTGTACAATCGGCAGATCGCTGTCGCTGCCCATAACAATTCCGACTTTTTTCATCCTGTACCTCCAAATTCAACAAAAATGGACGCAATTAACCTGTACAAAGTTAATTGCGCCCAGACGGTCGGCATTCACAATATTCTTCGCTCCACCGTGGTGCTCCACTTTTTCCGTCAGTCGCAAAGAACACTTTTATTGATTACAAAATAATCTTACCACGCACATAATTCTCTGTCAAGGCAACAGAAATCTTTCTCCTTTTTGACTACTATAATTGACCGATTTCGTTGCTGTTTTGTATATTCTTTTATCTCTGATCAGTCAGAACTTTTTTTGCCTCACAGTAGACGCAGCGGTAGATACCCTGTGCGGTATCCACACACTTGAAAGCATGATCCAGTTCCTGCTCAGTAGCAGAAATACAACGAGGATTGTCGCAGGTCAGCACATTGGTGAGAACCTCACTTGCGGGTTCCGTGAGATTGCTCACCTCTGCTTCCTTCAGCAGTTTCAGAATCAGTGCCATCCGCATGTATTTGCCGTTGAGAGCCTGACGGAAATAGGCTGCCCTGGGATCATCGTCCACTTTAACGCTGATCTCATTAACCCTGGGAAGCGGGTGCAGAACACGCATGTTCTCCTTGGCCAGCATCATCTTTTCAGCCGTCAGAATATAGCTGTCTTTTAAACGCTCGTATTCCACAGGATCATCGAAGCGTTCCCGCTGGATGCGGGTCATGTACAGCACATCCAGTTCCGGCATGGCCTCTTCCAAAGAGGTAGTCTCAACATACTCCATGCCGTTCTTTTCCAGCACTTCATACTTTACATATTTGGGAATCTGCAGCTCCTTTGGAGAGATCAGAACGACCTTAATACCGGTATAGCGACTCATTGCTGCAATCAAAGAGTGCACAGTTCTGCCGTACTTCAGATCACCGCAGCAGCCGATGGTGATGTTGTCAAGTCTGCCGATCTCACGGTATATGGTCAGCAGGTCTGCCAAAGTCTGTGTGGGATGGCAATGACCACCGTCACCCGCATTGATGACAGGAACGGTAGCTGCTTTTGCTGCAACGTAAGGGGCACCTTCCTTAGGATGCCGCATAGCGATAATATCTGCATAGCAGCTGACCGTCTTCGCGGTATCTGCTACGCTCTCGCCCTTTGCAGCAGAGGAAGATCCTGCCTCACTGAAACCCAATACTGTGCCGCCCAGTTCCAGCATAGCTGCCTCGAAACTTAGGCGTGTGCGGGTTGAGGGTTCAAAGAACAAAGTTGCCAGTTTCTTGTGCTTGCATGAATCCCAGTACTTCTCAGGATGCTCGCTGATATCGCAGGCAGTCTGCAGCAGATCATTCAG
>JAZNZG010000062.1:0-2794 GCA_045594825.1 Faecousia sp.
GGCAGATCTCACCGCCGTAGGCACCGGCATTCATGTAGACGCCACCACCCACAGAACCGGGGATGCCATGGGCAAATTCAAGGCCGGACAGCCCCAGGGATGCGGCGAAAACAGCCGCTTTGGACATAGAGATACCGGCACCGATCTCGATGGTATTCTCACCGGTCCGCTCCATGCCGCTAAGACCTTCCTTCAGGCAGATCACCAGGCCGGCCATACCGGCATCGGGGGCAAGTATGTTTGTTCCTGCTCCTAAGATAGCAGGTTTGACGTCCAATAAACAGGACGTTTTCAGCAGCTGAGAAAGCTCTTCATCGCTCTTGGGAAAAGCCATCACTTCCACCGGTCCGCCAATGCGGAACGATGTGTGTTTGGACATTGGCTCATTCAGCCGCAGTTCAATTTTCGGCAATAAAGTAGTGATTTTTTCCTGAAAAACCGTTTTCTCCAACATAAACGCCTCCGGGTGTATGATTGGTTACAGTATATCACATTCCATTACAATATGCAATTATTACACGTGATTTTTTGTAATGAATTCTTCACGAGAAAGAACCGCTTTCTTTACAGAAAGCGGTTCTTTCTTATGTGCTTTTATCCGCCAATGGTATCTTCAAGGAACTGACGGTTTGCCTCACGGTCAGGGACAAGAACAGCCATATAATTGATCATTGTGCTCTTGTATTCACCGTCCACAGGGATACGCTGGGTGACAATCGTCATATCTGTCAGCAGCGGTGCGATTTCCATAGCGGTCCCAATGATTTCCGCATCGGTCATATCCGTAGAAACCAGAGGGATCAAAGTGTCAACAAGATCGTAAAGCTGGGTCAAAGACAGCTTCTTTGCCTTGTTCAAAACAGCAGTCAGCACTTCACGCTGGCGGCTGGTACGGTTGAAGTCGCTGTCGATCTTACGAATACGGGAATAGCACAAAGCCTGTTCGCCGTCCAGCTGTACTCTGCCCGGAGACATTGCCCAGTCAGGATTCTGTCTGTTCATATATCTTGCTTCCGCTTCAGACAGATCCACAGTAACGCCACCAACCGCTTCGATTACCTTGGGGAAGCTGGAGAAATTAACGGCAATACCGTGATCTACCTGTACGCCGAAGTTTGTTTCCAAGGTCTGATAAAGCTTATTAAAGCCACCCAAAACATAAGGAACATTCAAACGCTGATCCAGGTAGCCGGGAATGCTTACATACAGATCACGCATGAAAGATGTCATGGTCAGGGTTTTCTGCTCCTTGTTAATGGTGCAGAGGATCATGGTGTCAGTACGGGATCTTTGGGAATAGCTGTAGGTGTCCTGGCCAACCAAAAGAATATTGATAATATTCTCACTCTTGCCAACAGACTCCACCGCCTCACTGGGCATGGTCGCATCCATGGTCTCCCCGGTATAATCGGCATCCTCCGGTTCTGTTTCGTTGAAGATCAAATCGATCTCTTCCTGGCTGAGGGTCTCTACCACATCTTCCTGTCTTTCAATCCTGCCGAGGATGCTGTTAATAAAGCATGTGAAGATAATCAATGCGATCAAAAAAAGCACAAGGATCACCACCAGGGTAATCAGACAACCTCGTTTCCGCTTTTCAGTATTTTTCTTTTTTTCCACTATTTATCACCTGTTTAAATTTCGCTAATTGAGGACAACCAAAACGGTTGTCCTCAAATCAATTACTTTTCGACGATCTCCAGGATCTCCATGGGACAAGCCTTGACGCAGATGCCACATGCCAGGCACTTGGAAGTAGGACCGTTGACAGGGGCAACCATGACCTTCATGGGACAAACCTCAACACACTTACCGCAGGAAGTACAGAGCTTTTTATTGATCATGTACACGCCGGTCTTGGGATTCTGTGTGATAGCACCGGCCTCACAAGCTTTAGCACACTTGCCGCACTCAATACATACCATGGGTTTTGCGGCACCGGCCTTTTCCACAATCTTGATGCAGGACAGATCCTCATCAAATTCCTTATAGAATGCATTGGAACAAGCCCGAACGCACTCCAGACATGCCATACATTCTGCACCCTTTTTAACAGTCAGTTTTTTCATAAGAGATACCCCTTCTATTTTTTATGTATGCCAATTCATTATACTTTACCCGCAGCAAAATATCAACGCCTTTTTACAAATTTAATGAAGATTTATAAAATTTTTATTGAAGATTTTACCAGGGTAAATATATTTTTTCAGGAAATAATACAGATGCAACAAAAATTCAGGAGGATTCATATATGAAAAGATTTGGTATTCTTTTGCTGGTTGCCATTCTTGCTCTGTCAATGACAGCATGCGGAAGAAAAAATAACAACCAAGACACAACACCTACCGTTAATACGACCGTACCCACCACGATGCCCGCAACTGTACCCACAGAGCCTGAGGCCTTGCCCACTCTGGAGACGAATATCCCCGACCCCGATGTGGATTCAAGCATGCCGGGCATGGACGAAACCACAGACGATAACGGCGGCATGAATGGCAGCACTAACGGTGGCACAAACGACAGTACTAACGGCGGCACAAACGGTGGCACAAATGGCGACAGCGGCAATGGTATGAATTCCGGAACGGAACCGGGAACCAAAGCAGGAAGAGGCCGCCAATAAATAGCAGCCGGGGATCTCCCCGGCTGTAATTCTTATAAAACTGTAATATAACGAGTGATGTTCTTTTTCATTCGTTCTGCTGCCTGCACCGCCTGCGAAACATATTCCGTTCCATCGGTGCCATCGATCTTCCAGGCGGCAGTTACAGAGCTGCCGGCACAGGCAGCC
>JAZNZG010000063.1:0-2492 GCA_045594825.1 Faecousia sp.
GCTCCCTCATCTGAGGGAGCCTTTTTCATCCCCCAAAGGAAAAATTGACAGCATAGACAAAATCTGCTACCATAGGCAAAAAGGAGGGAGAATATGGGCTTTCTGACAGAATTTGGGGTCGACGGCTTTCCCCTGTGGGTAGTGGCTCTGATCTGCTGCGGTGTGTTCCTGGCATCCTTCATGGACGCCATCGCAGGCGGCGGCGGTATTATTTCCGTGCCCACCTATCTGCTGGCCTTCCACGGGCTGCCCACCTACTTTGCCCTGGGCACCAACAAGCTGTCCTCCGGCATCGGCACGATCTTCTCCACCGCCCGTTTCATCAAAAACGGCTATGTGAAGTGGTCCTTGGCTCTTCCCTCCATCGCCTTTGCTCTCGCAGGCTCCGTGGGCGGTACATGGCTGCAGCACCACACCCCCGATGTGGTGTTGAAATACCTGCTGCTGGTGGTGCTGCCTGTGGTGGCCATAGTGACCCTGCGTACCCGGAGCTGGCCCGACGAGCCGGGAGACATCCCCTTTTCCCGGCAGGCTGCCATCGTGTGGGGTGCCAGCCTGATGATCGGTGCCTACGACGGCTACTACGGCCCCGGCACCGGCACTTTCCTGATGCTCATTTTTATCCGCATGGCCAAGCTGGACACCCGCACCGCTGCCGGTAATGTGAAGGTGGTCAACCTCTCCTCCAACATCGGTTCCCTGTTCACCGCATGGCGGGCAGGGTATCTGTTCTGGGGCGTGGGTCTTATCGCGGCGGTGGCCTCCATTGCCGGACACCACATCGGTGCCGGTCTTGCCATCAAAAACGGCAGCCGTATCGTACGCCCCGCGGTGGTCATCGTGCTGATATTGCTGGCGGTGAAGGTGCTGTCCGAGCTGCTGTTTCCCCAGTTTTGGGCATGAAACCGTTTTGCAGTCTGCCCCGGCTTCCCCTGCAAAACTGAACGATCTAACAGATTACAAAATGTTACAACATGTCCCTCCTGGTTTTGTTTTTAACACCGGGAGGGATATTTGAATTTTTTATGAACATTACACAAATTTTTGGTATAAAGTCTATTGCTTTATACAAATAATTTGCCGTCTGTCGAATTTTCTTTACTTTTTCTTTGCTTTTTAGTATAATGAGTTTAGTCTTTTCGTCCATTCTTCCGGAACGGATCCGGCCGAAAAGGACACCAAATTTTTATTATGAGGTGAATTTTATGAAGAAGAAACTTTCGCTCCCCATGCAGATTCTGATCGCACTGATCCTCGGTGTCATCGTCGGTATCATCTGCTACTTCACCGGTACTGCTGACTTCACCACCAACTATCTGAAGCCCTTTGGTACCATCTTCATCAACCTGCTGAAGTTCATCGTCGTTCCCGTTGTTCTGCTGTCCATGATCGACGGCATCATCTCCATGGGCGACATGAAGAAGGTCGGTTCCGTCGGCTGGAAGACCGTCGCTTTCTTCCTTTGCACCACCGCTATCGCATGTGTCATCGGTCTGGTAGTAGGCTCCATCTTCAACGGTGCAGGCCTGTTCCCCACCATGGCTCTGGAAGAGGGTGCAGTTTGGGAGGGTGCTTCCTCCGCTAACTTCATGGATACCCTGGTTGGTATCTTCCCCTCCAACATGTGGAGTTCCTTCGTCAACGCCAACATGCTGCAGGTCATCGTTATTGCTCTGTTCCTGGGCGGCTCCATTATTGCTGCCGGCGAAAAGGGCAAGCTGTGCAAGGACTTCGTTGGCTCCGCTTACTCCGTCATTGAAAAGCTGATGGGCTTCGTCATCAGCCTGTCCCCCATCGGTGTCTTCACCATGATGGCATGGGTCGTCGCAACTCAGGGCGTTAACATCCTGGGCTCCCTGGCTCTGGTCCTGCTGTGTGCATACATCGCATACGCGATCCACGCTGTTCTGGTTTACTCCGTTGCTGCAAAGGCATTCGGCAAGGTTGGCCCCGGCAAGTTCTTCAAGGGTGCTTTCGCCGCTATGATCTTCGCATTCACCTCCACCTCCTCCGCAGCTACCCTGCCCGTTTCCAAGGACTGTGCCCACAACCTGGGTGCTGACGACGACGTGGCTGCATTCGTTCTGCCTCTGGGCTCCACCATCAACATGGACGGCACCGCTATCTATCAGTGTGTTGCTACCATCTTCCTGGCTGCTCTGTGCGGCATGAACCTGACCATCGGTCAGATGGTTACCGTGGTTGTTACCGCAACTCTGGCATCCATCGGTACTGCCGGCGTTTCCGGTGCAGGCATGATCATGCTGGCAATGGTTCTGGAAGCTATGGGCATCCCCGTAGATATGATCATGATCATCTACGGTGTTGACCGTCTGTTCGATATGGGCCGTACCTGCCTGAACGTCACCGGCGACATCTCCTGCTCCCTGGCTGTTACTCAGTGGGAAGCAAAGAAGGCCGCAAAGCAGGCTAAGTAAGAATCCCTCAATTGCATACCTCCGCTCCGCTGGCTCACGCCAGCGGAGCTTTTT
>JAZNZG010000064.1:0-2488 GCA_045594825.1 Faecousia sp.
TGGCTTGCAACCGCTATTGCGAATAAGTATTTTCTGCTGGAAATCAACAGCACTAAATAAACGAAATTTTAATAAAAATGGAGGAAAGCAAGATGAATAAAAACAGATGGTTAGCACTTTGCTTTGCTCTGGTCATGCTCCTGGGCATTTGCCTGACTGGATGTGGCAACAAAGAGCCTGCAGCACCCGACGCACCCGCAGCAGATGCACCCGCAGCAAACGAGCCCGTTATTGAAGAAGCTACCAAACCCGCAGCGGACGTAGAAGGCAACGATGCAATTGTTACTGTTGCCATCGATGGCGAACCTCCGCACCTGAACCTGGCACAGTCTCTGGACTTCTATGCAGTTTGGGTCACCAAGAATATCAACGACTTCCTGGTGGTTTATGACCTGAATATGGATGTTCAGCTGTCCATGGCCAAGAAGCTGGACCGTGTGGATTTGACCACTTATGAGTTTGAGATCTATCCCGGCATCCAGTTCCACAATGGCAGAGAAGTTAAGGCAGAGGATGTCAAGTACTCCCTGGAGTACGTCATTGATCCTGCCAACGCATCCGCATCCGCAGCATACATGGCATGCCTGGATTACGTGGAAGTCACCGGTGACTATACCGGCATCATCCACCTGAAGGAGCCTTACTCCTCCTTCCTGAACAAGCTGACCATGATCCCCATCATCCCCGAAGAAGCAGCTGCTGACCTGATGACCAACCCCGTTGGCTGCGGCCCCTACAAGCTGCAGGCATGGAACCGTGACCAGGATATCCAGCTGGTCAAATTCGACGACTACTGGAAGGAAGGCTATCCCAAGAACGGCGGCGTTACCTTCAAGATCATCAAGGAATACACCACCATCCATAATGCCTTCGTGGCAAACGAGATCGATATCATCATGTGGACCACCTTCCAGGACATCGCAACCTGGGATGCTATGGACGGTAAGTACTCGCAGGGCAACGAGCTGTACGACAGCTTCTTGCTGTGCTACAACGCAGAAGTTGAGCCCTTTGATGATCCTCTGGTCAGAAAGGCTATCGCACTGGCTATCGACAAGCAGGAACTGATCGATCTGTCCTCTATGGGCTACGGCAAGGTCCTGGATCAGCCCGTATACCCCGGCACCTATTTCTATAATGAAAACGCATCCTACTCTCAGAATATCGAAGAAGCCAAGAATCTGCTGGCTCAGGCCGGTTACCCCGATGGCTTCTCCTGCGAGCTGATCGTGCCCAATACCGTTCAGGAAGGTGCCTGTGGTGACATCATCCAGGCTCAGCTGAAGGAAATCGGCATTGACTGCCAGCTGGAAAAGATGGACGTAGGTGTATTTATCGACTCCGTTTGGGGCAGCAAGAACTTTGAGATGTGTGTCACCGGTGACGGCTCTGACGGTGACCCCGATACCTGGCTCCGCCGCTGGATCATGACCGGCTCCGACAACAACTTCGGCTACACCAATGCTGAGCTGGACGCACTGATCGCACAGGGCTCCGCTGCCGCTACCGATGAAGAGCGGAAGGCAGCCTACGATCAGGCATTCGAGATCATCACCGAAGAGCATCCTCTGACTTACCTGTTCGGCGGCTATCTGTACTCCGCTCTGCAGGAGAACGTCATCGGTCTGGTAATGTACACCAACTGGTGGGCAGATTTCGACGGCATTATCAAGGAGTAATCCCAAAAATCACAGCATAAAACCGAACCATATCGGGCAGTTCCGGCTTTTGCCGGAACTGCCTCCCGGCAAAGAAACGATGAAAGAGGTGACAGGAAATGCTTAAGTATACTGCAAAACGACTTGCACTGATCATTCCTATTGCTTTTCTTGTTAGTATATTGGTGTTCCTTGTCATTAAGATGATACCCGGTGACCCGATTCGAATCATGTTTGGCAAGAACGCAACAGCAGAACAAGTGGAATACGTCCGGGCCCTTTGGGGTTTGGATAAACCCCTTTTGGAGCAGTATACTTCCTGGATGGGCAATCTCTTCCGGGGCGATTGGGGCGTGTCCATTCAGTCCGGAGAGCCCGTGTTTGACATGATCATGGAGCGTATGCCCCGCACACTTGCATTGTGCTTGAGCGGCATCGCTGTGGCCTTGATTATTGCCATTCCCTCCGGCGTCATCTGTGCCAAATACCACAATTCCGGATTGGACTTGGGTATCACGGTGATGAACTTGACCTTTATATCGATTCCCGGCTTTTGGATGGGTTTGATCCTTATGATGATCTTCTGCGTCGGTTTGGGCTGGCTGCCCTCCTCCGGCTATGTGGATCCATCAACAAACTTTCTGGAGTGGTTACGGTGCATGATCCTGCCGGCTGTCACCACCGCGGCTACCTTCTTTGCCTCTCTGTCCCGTCTGATGCGTTCAAGCATGCTGGAAGTGATGGAGCAGGATTATATCAGCCTGGCACGAATCAAGGGCAACAATGAGCAACGGGTGCTGTATATCCATGCACTGCGGAACTCCTTGATT
>JAZNZG010000065.1:0-5744 GCA_045594825.1 Faecousia sp.
GCTCGTCATCGCCGATGAGCAGACGCTTGGGGTCGGTGGACAGGGTGGTCTTGCCGGTACCGGACAGGCCGAAGAACAGAGCGGTGTTCTCGCCGTTCATGTCGGTGTTGGCGGAGCAGTGCATGGAAGCCATGCCGTTCAGAGGCAGGTAGTAGTTCATCATGGAGAACATACCCTTCTTCATTTCGCCGCCGTACCAAGTGTTCAGGATGACCTGCTCCTTGGAGGTGATGTTGAAGATGGCAGCGGTCTCGGAGTTCAGGCCCAGCTCCTTGTAGTTGGTGACCTTAGCCTTTGCAGCGTTGTAGGAAACGAAGTCAGGCTCAAAGTTTGCCAGCTCTTCAGCAGTGGGAGCGATAAACATGTTCTTAACAAAGTGAGCCTGCCATGCCACTTCCATGATGAAACGGATGGCCATACGGGAGTCCTTGTTAGTGCCGCAGAAAACATCCATGACATACAGCTTCTTGTTGGACAGCTCTTCTACTGCCAGACGCTTGCACTCGTTCCATGCTTCGATGGAAGCGGGCTTGTTGTCATTCTTGTATTCGTCGGAGGTCCACCACACGGTGTCCTTGGAGTTCTCGTCCATGACGATGAACTTGTCCTTGGGGGAACGGCCGGTGTAGATACCGGTCATAACATTGACAGCACCCAGCTCGGTGAGCTGACCCTTCTCATAACCTTCCAGAGCAGGGTCCATTTCAGCTTCAAACAGCTCCTCGTAGGAGGGGTTGTAGACGATCTCGGTGGTACCGGTGATGCCATACTTAGTCAGATCGATCTGTGCCATAGATATTTTAACCTCTTTCATTAAAAAGTAATACCAAAATTTAAAATTCGGTATCCCATATTTTGCAATTATATCATACATGAAAGCAGCTGAAAAATCAATAAAAATATTATGAATTTCCTTTGAATGAATCTATTTACTTTTGTTTCTTTTTATGATAAACTGTAAGTGGTGAAAATTGGAGTTCTGTGGCCTAAGGCCAGGTTTTCAACTCCATCCATAAAATATTTCCTACGGAGGTTCAACACAACATGGCAAGAAAAGTTCAGTTTGTGGAGACTGTTCTGCGTGATGCCAACCAGTCTCTCATCGCAACCCGCCTGCCCTACGAGAAATTCGAGCCCATGCTGGAGACCATCGATAAGGTCGGTTACTACGCAGCCGAGTGCTGGGGCGGTGCCACCTTCGATGTCTGCCTGCGGTACCTGAACGAAGATCCCTGGGAGCGTCTGCGTAAGATCCGGGCCAAGATGCCCAACACCAAGCTGCAGATGTTGCTGCGTGGTCAGAACGTTCTGGGCTACTCCCACTATCCCGACGATTTCGTCAAGCTGTTCGTTAAAAAGGCTGTTGAAAACGGCATCGATGTGATCCGTGTTTTCGACGCTCTGAACGACGTTAACAACCTGAAGGTCGCTATGGAAGCCACCGTCAATGCCGGTGCCATCGCTTCCGGTACCATTTCCTACACCACTTCTCCCGTCCACACCCACGCCAAGTACGTGGAAATGGTCAAGGAGCTGAAGGAAATGGGTGCATCCACCATCTGCATCAAGGATATGGCCGGTATCATGGGTCCCCAGGAAGCTTACGACCTGGTCAGTGCCATTAAGGACGCAGTGGACATGCCCATTGACCTGCATACCCACTCCACCACCGGTCTTGCATTCATGACCTACCTGAAGGCTGTGGAAGCCGGCGTCGACATCATCGACACCGCTATCTCCCCCTTCTCCGGCGGTACTTCTCAGCCCGCTACCGAAACTCTGGCCTACGCTCTGCGTCAGCTGGGTTACGAAGTGGATCTGGACGATGCTGCCACCAAGAAGATGGCCGACTACTTCAAGGGCGTTCGTGACGAGTTCGTTGCTGACGGCACCCTGATGCCCAAGTCCATGGCCACCGACACCCAGTGCCTGACCTATCAGATCCCCGGCGGCATGCTCTCTAACCTCCTGAGCCAGCTGAAGCAGATGAACGCTCTGGATAAGTTCGACGAGGCTCTGCTGGAGACTCCCAAGGTCCGTGCCGACCTGGGTTATCCTCCCCTGGTTACTCCCACCTCCCAGATGGTCGGCGTGCAGGCTGTTACCAACGTCCTGACCGGCGAGCGTTACAAGAAGGTTTCCAAGGAAGTCAAGGCTTACTGCCGTGGCGAGTACGGTATCACTCCCGCTCCCATTGATCCCGAGGTCAAGAAGATGATCCTGGGCGACGAGCAGCCCATCGCCGGCCGCTATGCGGACTCCCTGGCACCCATCGTGGATGCTACCCGGGAAAAGCTGGCAGGTATCGCAAAGTCCGACGAGGACGTTCTGTCCTACATCGCTTTCCCCAACCTGGCAGAAAAGTTCTTCGACGAGCGTAAGGCTAAGGAAGAGAATACCGTTACCTACTCCATCGTTGAAGCATAAGGAGGTAACATTATGATGTTAGCTTCTACTGTTGATCTTGTGAATCTGGAAGTAGGTCCGGCTGCTGTTATGGCTCTGTTGGGCTACGCTGTTGTCTTCTTCGGCATCATCCTGCTGATGATCGTGGTTATGATCATGTGTAAGATCTTCATCGCCCAGGCCGCAAAGAAGGCTGCAAAAGAAGCCGCAGCTGTTGCAGCTCCCGTGGAAGCTCCTGCTGTGGAGCTGCCCACCGCTCCCGGTTCTGCCGGTCAGCTGAAAACCTACGACGTTCCCCCCAAGACTTGTGCTATGCTGATGGCTATTGTTGCCGATAAGATGGGTAAGCCCCTGAATGAGCTGCGTTTCATTTCCATCAAGGAGGTCAAATAATCATGACATATAAAGTGACTCTGAACGGCCGCACCTACGAGGTGGAGGTCGAAGCCGGCAAGGCTATGCTCCTGGACGAGTATGCCGCTGTCGCTCCCGTTGCTCCCGCTGCTGCCGCTCCCGTGGCCGCTGCTCCCGCTGCCGCTCCTGCCGCAGCCCCCGCTCCCGCTGCTGTTTCCCTGGCTGCAGGTGAAGCTGTCAATGCTCCCATGCCCGGCACCATCCTGAAGGTCAATGTGACCCAGGGCCAGGCTGTTAAGGAAGGCGATGTGCTGTGCGTTCTGGAAGCAATGAAGATGGAGAACGAAATCATGGCTCCCAGAGCCGGTACCGTTGCCCAGGTCGTTGTCTCCAAGGGTGCTTCTGTTGACACCGGTGCTGCTCTGGTCGTCCTGGCATAAGGAGGACCGCCATGATCAATGTTGGTGAAATTTTATTAAAGCTGTGGAATGACAGCGGCTTTGCCGCTATCATCAGCGGCTTCCTGGCCGATGGCGGCTGGCAGAATCTGGTGATGATCATCATTTCCTGCGTACTGCTGTATCTGGCCATCGTTAAGAAGTTTGAGCCCCTGCTGCTGTGCGGCATCGCTTTTGGCTGTCTGCTTACCAACCTGCCCGGTGCAGGTCTGTACAACCAGGAGCTGTGGACCAACTTCATGGATGCTTCTCACTCCGCATACCACTCCTACGGCACCATCCTCCGGGAAGGCGGCCTGCTGGACTTCTTCTACATCGGTGTTAAGACTTCCATCTACCCCTGTCTGATCTTCATGGGCGTTGGTGCCATGACCGACTTCGGTCCTCTGCTGTCTAACCCCAAGAGCCTGCTGCTGGGTGCTGCCGCACAGCTGGGCGTTTTCGTGGCCTTCTTCGGTGCCATCGCTCTGAACCTCATCTCCCCCGAGCTGGGCTTCACCGGCCCCGAGGCTGCTTCCATCGGCATCATCGGTGGTGCTGACGGCCCCACCGCCATCTTCCTTACCTCTCAGCTTGCTCCCCATCTGTTGGGTGCAATCGCTGTGGCAGCATATTCTTACATGGCTTTGATCCCCATGATCCAGCCTCCCTTTATGAAGCTGCTGACCACTCCCGAGCAGAGAAAGATCAAGATGGTCCAGACCCGCGAAGTCTCCAAGACCGAGCGTATCATCTTCCCCATCGTTGTTACCATTTTCGTGGCTCTGCTGCTGCCTGATACTGCTCCTCTCATTGGCTGCCTGATGCTGGGTAACCTGTTCAAGGAGTGCGGCGTTACCGACCGTCTGTCTGACACCGTGCAGAATGCTCTGATGAACATCGTCACCATTTTGCTGTCCACCTCTGTGGGTGCTACCATGGTGGGCTCCAACTTCCTTACTGTTCAGACTCTGTCCATCGTTGTTCTGGGCGTTGTTGCATTCATCATCTCCACTGTTGGCGGTCTGCTGGGTGGCTTGGTGATGTGCAAGCTCACCAAGGGCAAGGTCAATCCCCTCATCGGCTCTGCCGGTGTTTCCGCCGTTCCCATGGCAGCCCGTGTTTCCAACCTGGTTGGCCAGAAGGCTAACCCCTCCAACTTCCTGCTGATGCACGCTATGGGTCCCAACGTGGCCGGCGTTATCGGCTCCGCCATCGCTGCAGGCTTCCTGCTCAGCGTGTTCGGTTAATTAAAGCCAATCCCCCACCAAACGGTGGGGGATTATGCACTTTAAAGAACAAATGTGGCTTCCACCGTTTGGTGGGAGATTATGCATTTGTATATGAATTTTACGTCATTGCGAGACCAGTCCGCAGACTGGTCGTGGCAATCCGTTCTTCTTTTGTAAAAGCTCAATACATTGTAAGGTTTTAGGGATACGGATTGCCACGGGCATAAATGCCCTCGCAATGACGTGGAATTTGGACTATCTATTTTATAAATGAAATAAACAAAGACCTCCGGAAATATCCGAAGGTCTTTGCTTATTTCATTCTCTTCTCAAGTGTAGAACTGGACAGGGTAGACTCATACACCCTTGTCATGCCGTACTGGGCGGTCACAATAAAAGACTTGGGCAGGTCGTCACAGGGTACGATCTCGCCGTTTTTTTGTGCCTTCTCCAAAAAGATCCGGGTCCGCTTGGAAGTGGAGGTGTTGTCCATATCAAAAATGCCGATCACCGACGATGCCCGGACGGCCATATCATTGCCGATATTCAAATACATCCACACACCTCCATCATCGCGTCATTGCGAGCCAGTGCTCTCACTGGCGTGGTTATTGAAACGCTTTTGCTTCTTTGACAGCCAGCTGGTCGCAGCGGTTGTTTTTGGGATTGTCGGCATGGCCCTTGACCCAGTGGTAGTGCAGCTCATGCTTCATTGTAAGATCCAAAAGAATCTCCCAAAGGTCGGGATTCAGGGCAGGCTTCTTATCCGCCTTTTTCCAGCCCTTTTTCCGCCAGCCCCATGCCCAGCCTTTTTCCAAAGCGTCGATGACATACTTGCTGTCGGAATACAGCTCCACGATGCAGGGCTCTTTCAGTGCCTCCAGACCCCGGATCACAGCTGTCAGCTCCATGCGGTTATTGGTGGTGCTGGCATCGCCGCCGGATAGCTCCTTCTCCACACCATTATACTCCAGGATGGCACCCCAGCCGCCGGGGCCGGGGTTTCCGGAACAGGCACCGTCGGTATACAGTGTTACTGTTTTCACGCCTCATTCTCCCCGGCAGCCACACGCTCAATGGACATGATCTGGTTGCCCTCTTCCACACGCATGACGATAACGCCCTGAACATCACGCTTGTAAATGTTGATACTGTTCGCAGGTACACGGATGATCACGCCGCCATTTTCGATAATCATGACATCGTCGGTATCCTTAACCACACGGCAGCCGGCGACCTTACCTGTCTTGAGAGTGATATTATAGTTCTTCAATCCCTTACCGCCGCGGCCCTGGGCGATCTTCTCACCGTTGGG